>JAFEBQ010000044.1 GCA_018242585.1 Planctomycetota bacterium | reverse complement strand
CTCTACGAGAGCTACATCCACCCGATCACGATTCTGTCGACGTTGCCATCGGCTGGAGTCGGTGCGCTGTTGGCGTTGCTGCTCTGTCACATGGAACTGAACGTGATGTCGCTGATCGGAATCATCCTGTTGATCGGCATCGTCAAGAAAAACGNNGAACGCGATCATGATGATCGACTTTGCCCTCGAGGCCGAGCGGAACCACGGGCTTTCCCCCGAGCAATCGATCTTCCAAGCCTGCGTCCTGCGTTTCCGCCCGATCACGATGACCACCTTGGCGGCTTTGCTCGGCGGCTTGCCGTTGGCGCTGGGGACCGGCACAGGTTCCGAGCTGCGCCGACCATTGGGCGTGGCGATTGTCGGCGGCCTGATCGTCAGCCAGATGCTCACGCTCTACACGACGCCGGTGGTTTACCTGTACCTCGACCGGTTCCGGCTCTGGTACCAGTCGCTCCGGGGACGCCCCGGTGGAGAAGTCTCGCCACAGAGGCACGGAGGCGCGGAGTTCGTCACGGAGCCGGCAAGAAGCTGAAATCGCTTTCGCGCGTTTCCCGTAGACATCGGGTGCCATGCTCAAGCTCCAAGGCTTGAGCATGCGAAGCGTGTACAGCCATGCTCTAGGCTTAATGCCTTGAGCGTGGCACCCGGAACCGTGGGATACCAAGCTACGACGCTTCGACCGGCACGCTTTGAGGCGACTGGTCAAAGACCTTCTTTGTGTGAGGCGCAGGGACCACCGACTTCACACGACCGAACCAGCGGCCGGCAAAGCCGAGCAGCAAGGCCGGCAGCAGCACCAGGTCTCCCAGCAGCGCCACCATCAGCATAATGAAGATCATAATCCCAAACTGCGCCGCCGGGACAAAGCCGCTGAAGAAGAAGACCAACAGCCCGCAACTGCAAATCAGCGACGACTGCATCATGGCCGCGCCGCAGCGCTGATAGACCCAGCGAACCGCGTCCGATCGTGAACAACCATCGCGGCGCATCCGATCGAACCAGCACAAGAAGTGGAACGTGTCGTCCACGGCAATCCCCAGCGCGATGCTGGCCGTCATGATCGCGCCAATGTCCAGCGCCATGCCAAACCAGCCCATCAGCCCGAAGCTGACGCACAAGGGGAGCAAGTTCGGAATCATCGCCACCAGCCCCCCCGGCACGCTCCGCAGGGCGATCACCATCACGCCGGCGATCAGCACGAACGACCAGAAAAAGCTTTGCAGCAGCACCTGCCAAAGTTCCTGCTGAATCTTCGAGAGCAGCGGCACCGTGCCGGTCTGCAGGATGCTGACCCCCGCTGTGCCGGTCTCTTCTTCGATCTGGTCCAATCGCGCGTGGACCGCGTTGCAGAAATCATCAAAGCCGGTATCGCCCGTCGCCGGAATGCGAACCGTGATCCGCCAAATCTCGGCCGCGGCGTCTTCATCGCGCACATAGAACCCAGCCCGATTCAGGAACTTGAGCAACCGCAACCGCCGCGCCGCGCTGACTACCCCGCGCGAGTTGGGCAGCCGCGGCGTCAGCGTGGCCGCCGACGTCGACGTCGATTGCGGTTCGAGTTCGCTGACTTCGCGCTGCAATCGGGCGATCAGCGCCATCCGCGCCTCGTGATCCATCGGACAGTCGCGCTGGAACGTCACCACCAGTTCAATCGTGGTCAGCGGCCCCAACTTCTCTTCGATCCACAGATAGTCCTGATAGATCTTGCTCGACGTCCAGAAGGTGTCCTTCAACTTGGCCGACGGCATGATGTAGTAGAAACCGGCGCCAGAGACGAGCATGAACAGACAGACCAACGCGGTCACCTTCCCATGGTGGCGGCGCTGAAACATCCAGGCGCGGTCCCACAGGGCGCTGGCTTCCTGGGCACGGGGCTGGGTATCGCTTTTCTGCCAACCGAACGCCACCGCCCAGGCGTGCAACAGCGACGGCAAGAGCAGGAACAAGATGCAAAAACCCAGCACCAGGCCGATGGCCGAATAGATGCCGAACATCCGCACCGGCTCAATCTCGCTGACCATCAAGCTGCCCAGGCCGATGGCCGTGGTCAGCGACGAGAGAAAGCAGGGCTGCCAGCCTGCGCTCACGCCGCGCTCGGCGGCGCCGCTGACGCCCCCTTCGTTTACCGCGTCCTGAAAGTAGTTGATCACATGGACGCCGCCGCTGATCGCGTACACGAACAACAGCGCCGGCATCAACATTAGCATTGAGTTCATCTTGCCGCCGGCCAAGTCATAGACCGTCATCCCGACGCCGGTGATCGCCAGCGCCGTGACGAACAACATGCCGACCATCGGCAATCGCTTCAAACACCACCAGGCTACCAGCAACGACACGACTGCCGACGCGATCGAGAATCGCAACAACAGATGATCGGTCTCGCGATTCATCACGTCATGTTCGACCGCCGGGCCGGCCAAGCGCAGGTCGTCTTCGCCGATGCCGCATTGCGCGGCGGCCCGATAAACGATTTCCAGCGCGGCGGCCGGCTTGGCCGCCCCTTCGTCGCTCAGGGCCACCAACGCGCAACTGGTTTCACGGTCTGAACCGATCACTGTACCCAGCAGGTGATCAATCGCCCGCTCGCGCGCCAGCGCCAAGGGATTGCCCATCAATTGGTCCGCAAGTTCTGCCCCCGTCACGGCATACGCCAACAGTCTGCCGGCCGTCTCGTCGCTTTGTGCCACGGCCATCGCGGCCGAAAAGCTGCCCAACCGCGGATCCTTCAGCGTGCAGCCAGGCCACGAGACAATGATTGTGTCGGGAGCAGGAAAGCGGGCCAGAAACGCTTCGAAGTGCCGCTTTTCGTCCAGCGTGTTGGGCAACCACTGCGAGATGTCGTTGCTGTTGGTGGCCAGCACACGCATCGACGCCGCCCAGAGAAACGGCGCGGCGAGCACGCACGCCGAAATCATCAGCCAATGAAATTTGGCGTAGATTCCCTGGGTTTTTGGCATGTTGCCGCGCTCGATGGTTGGAAATACAAGCGCGCGAAGTGAGTCGTCGGCGCCAAAATCTGAGACGGCCCCACGCGTCGCCCCAAGTCGTACGATGCTAGAAGACAGCACCTGTTTTGACAACAAATAGGCGCAACTTTTCCAACCTGTCGAAACCTGATTTTCGCCGGTCAACGCCCCGCAGCTAGCAACTTTCTTTTCGCTCCTCGTCGATTGCACATTAACCTTCTACCACATAGCAACTTACAACTTTCGTCATTCTCTCCCCAGGCCATTTGCGAAGTGGCAGCAGCCAACTAAGATGGGGACTCTCTTCCCGGCTCACCAACGACAGGGACAGATCGTAATCTCATGCCCGCAAAGAGCTTTGCGTCCATTCCGGCTTTATTAGCTGAACGCGCGGCCCACGACGGCGGCCGCACGGCATATACGGTTCTGCTCGATGGCGAGCTCGACGCTCAGTCAATCACGTACGGCGAACTGGCACAGCAGGTCCGCGCGCTCGCCGCGAAGTTGCGCGACGAGAAACTGTCGGGGCAGCCGGCGCTGGTTTTGTTTCCGACCAGTCTCGATTCGATTCGCACGTTCCTGGCGTGTGTCGAAGCGGGCGTCGTCGCGGTGCCGGTCAACGTGCCGCGCAACGCGCGCGGCGTGCCGCACCTCCAAGCGATCATCGCCGACTCCGGCGCGACGGCGGTGCTGGGCGCGGCCGAAACTTTGGCGCGTCCGCGCCAGTTGCTTGAGCAAGCCGGCCAGAGCAACCTGTGCTGGATCGCAACCGACGTTGGCAATTTGCCCGACGCGCCGGCCGGCGAACTGCCGACGGTCGATCCTTCGCTGCCGGCCTACCTGCAATACACCTCGGGCTCGACCCGGTCATCGCGCGGCGTGATGATCAGCCAGGCGAACGTCCTGGCCAACCTGGCTCACATTCATCACGGCGTTCGCCAGACCCCCGAAGGGTGCGCGGTTCAGTGGCTGCCGCTGTACCACGACATGGGACTGCTGAACCTGATTTATGCCATGTGGGTCGGCATGCCCGCAGTGCTGATGCCTCCGGTTCAGTTTCTGCAACGCCCGGCGCGCTGGCTGGAAGCGATCGACCGTTATCGCGGCACGTACTCGGGCGGCCCTAACTTTGCCTATGAGTTGTGTTGCGATCGGGCCGACGATGCCGAGCTACAGCGGTTGGACCTGAGCTGTTGGCAGGTCGCCTTTTCGGGCGCTGAAATGATTCAGCCGCGAACCGTCCGCCGTTTTGCCGAACGCTTTGCGCCGGCAGGGTTTCAGGCGAATGCGTTTTACCCCTGTTACGGCCTGGCCGAGTTCACCGCCGCCGTGACGGGCAGCACCGCCGGTATCGGCCCGCGGTTCCAATCGCTCGCCGCCAAGGCGCTGCGTGAGGGGCGCGTCGAGTTTGTCGACACGGTTGCCGCCGACGATCATCTGGAAGTCACCGGCTGTGGTCAGCCGGGCCCCGAGCACCGTGTGCGAATCGTCGCACCGGGCGCGAACACCACGTTGGGCGAGCGCGAGGTCGGCGAGATCTGGACCGCCGGGCCAAGTATGTCGTCGGGCTACTGGCGACGTCCCGAGGACAGCGCCGATGTCTTTGGCGCGTACCTGGCGGGCGGCGACGGCCCGTACTTGAAGACCGGCGACCTAGGCTTTGTCGATCAGGGCGAGTTGTTCGTCACCGGACGAATCAAAGACCTGATCATTCTGCGCGGCACGAACCATTATCCTTACGACATCGAAGCCACCGTGGCCGAGTGCCACGCGGCGGTCAACGGCGCGGCCTGCGCGGCGTTTGCCCTGGCGATCGAAGGGGACGAACTGCTCGGCGTCGCCGTCGAGTTGAAACGGGAACAGCGGAACACCGAGCCGGCCGAAGTGTTCCAGGCGATTCGTCGCGGCGTCCTCGAACAACACGAGGTTGACGTCGATGCGATCGTCCTGCTGAAGCCGGGCACGATCCCCAAGACGTCGAGCGGCAAGATCCAACGCTTTGCCTGCCGCACCGGTCTGGCCGCCGGCACGCTCGAAGCGATTGCCACCTGGCAAGCCGAGCGCAAGCCAACCGAAGAGGAAATGGCCGCCCGCTCCACCGCGCCGCGCTCGGCCGAAGAGATTCAGGCCTGGCTGGTCGAACGACTGTCCAAGCGGCTGGGCATCGAACCGCGTGAACTCGATCCACGCGCCCCGCTGGTGAGCTACGGGCTCGACTCGCTGTCGGCCGTGCGCGTGGCAGGGGATCTCGAGACGTGGCTGGGCCGCCGGTTGTCCCCCACGCTGATGTATGAACAAAACACCATCGCCGGCTTGGCTTTACATCTATCGAGCTTGCCCACCGCGGCCTCGGCTGACCAGCAACGCCTGACCGCCGAGCAATCGTCCGAGCCGATCGCCATCGTCGGCCTCGGTTGCCGGTTCCCGGGTGCGCGCGGGCTCGACGCCTATTGGAGCATGCTCGCCGAAGGACGCACCGCGGTCACCGAGATTCCCGAGGATCGCTGGGACGTTGACGCGCTGTACGACCCCGACCCAGACGTGCCCGGCAAGATGCCAACTCGCTGGGGAAGCTTCCTCGAACAGGTCGACTGCTTCGATGCTCCGTTCTTCAGCATCACGCCGCGCGAAGGTTCGCGCATGGATCCCCAGCAGCGGTTGCTTCTGGAGGTGTCGTGGGAAGCGCTGGAACATGCCGGCATCCCGGGCCAGTCGGTCGCTGGCAGCCGCACCGGCGTGTTCGTCGGCATCGGTGGCACCGACTTCTCGCAAGTGTTCCGCCAGCACGCCGACTATCTGCAAATCGTCGACGCCCATTGCGGCACCGGCACGGCGTTGAGCATCGCGGCCAATCGCGTTTCGTACGCGCTCGACTTGCACGGGCCCAGCTTGTCGGTCGACACGGCTTGCTCGTCGGCCTTGGTGGCGACGCACCTGGCCGTCGGCTCGCTGCAAAATGGCGACTGCGACATGGCGCTGGCCGCCGGTGTGAACGTGATTCTGTCGCCCGAGGCGACGATCGCGTTCTCGAAGGCTCGCATGCTTTCGCCCACCGGATGCTGCACGCCGTTCGACGCATCGGCCAACGGCTATGTGCGCGGCGAAGGTTGCGGCGTGGTCGTGTTGAAGCGATTGAGCGACGCCTTGCGCGATGGGAATCGTGTGTTGGCCCTGGTCCGCGGCACCGCCGTCAACCAGGACGGCCGCACCAGCGGCATCACCGCGCCAAATCCAGTGGCCCAGCAGCAGTGCATCGAAACCGCGCTCGCGCGCGGCTCGCTGGCGTCGGATCGGGTCAGTTACATTGAGGCCCACGGTACTGGCACGCCGCTGGGCGATCCGCTGGAACTGCAAGCCCTGTCGCGCGTGATGCAAGGCCCCGAGGATGGCAGCCGGCCGTGCTTTGTCGGCTCGGGCAAGGCTAACATCGGCCACACCGAAACGGCCGCTGGCGTGGCGGGACTGATCAAGGTGGTGCTGATGATGCAGCATGGCCAGATCACGCCGCAGCGCAACTTTACCAAGCTGAACCCCCACGCCAACCTGGCGAACAGCCGGCTGGCCATCGCCACCGAATTGCGCGAGTGGCCCGAGGGTGATCTCGGCCGCGTGGCCGGTGTCAGTGCGTTTGGCTTTGGCGGGACCAACGCTCACGTCGTGGTCGAGCAGTGGCGGACGCCGGAACTGGTTCGCCCGTCCAGCACGCACGAGCGTGGTCAATATATCCTGCCCATCTCGGCCCAAAGCCAGGCTTCGCTCCGCGAGTTGGCGGGCAAGTATGCCGCTCAATTGGCCGAGGCCGACGACACGACGGCATTCGACATTTGCCATGCCGCCGCCACCACGCGCAGCCCGCTGTCGCACCGGTTGGCCCTGGTGGCCAACAGCCGTGGCCATTTGGTCGAAGAGCTGCGAGACTTCGAATCGGGCAAAGTCAACGGCTCGGCCACGGGCCAGGTGACCACGCGCACTAAGCCGCGCGTGGCGTTCCTGTTCACCGGTCAAGGTTCGCAATACGCCGGCATGGGGCGACGGTTGTACGAGACCGAACCAGTCTTTGCCCAGGCGTTGGATCGCTGCGACGCAATCTTGCGGCCGTACCTGCAACGCTCGCTGCGCGATGTGATCTTCGCTGACGAGCAAGGCTCGCTGATCGATCAAACCGAGTACACCCAGCCGGCGCTGTTCGCCATTGAATACGCGCTGACCCAATTGTGGGCGTCGTGGGGCATTCGTCCCGACGTGGCGATGGGGCACAGCATCGGCGAGTACGTCGCCGCGTGTGTGGCCGGGGTGATGACGCTGGAAGACGGTTTGCGCCTGATTGCCGAACGCGGACGGCGGATGCAGCAACTGCCGTCGGGCGGCATCATGGCCGTCGTGCTCGCGCCGAAGCAACGCGTCGAAGACGCCCTCGCCCCCTATGCCGACCGTGTCGCCGTGGCGGCCTATAATGGCCCCGAGACGATCGTCATCTCGGGTGAAGAGCACGCCGTCAATGAAATCCTGGCTGGCTTCCAGGCCGCCGGCATCGCCACGCAACCGCTGCCAGTGTCGCATGCGTTCCACTCGCCGCTGATGGAGCCGATGCTCGACTGCTTGGAGCGGTTTGCGTCGAGCATTCGCTTCAACCCGCCGCAGATTCCGCTGATCTCAAACCTGCTCGGCCGGCCGTTCGCCGGAGGGGAAATGCCCGACGCCAACTATTGGCGTCGCCATTCGCGGCAGCCCGTCGAGTTCGAGGCCGGCCTACAGGCGATGCTTGCTCAGCAAGTCGACATCGTGATCGAAGTCGGTCCGCAGCCCAATTTGCTAATCATGAGCCGCCGTGCGCTCAAGGACCAGCAGGTCGCCTCGGCCGCGTCGCTCAAGCGCGGTAACGATGACCAGGACGTGATGCTGGGCAGCCTGGCCACGCTGTTTGCCCGTGGGACCGAGATCGATTGGCGCGGCTTCAACGGCGACCGAGCGCGCCGCCGCGTCGAGCTACCCAGCTATCCATTCCAGCGTCCCCGGTTGTGGGTCGAAACAAGCGAGGACCGACAACGCTCGGTCTTCTCGCAAATCTCGTGGCACAGCAAGCAAGGCGCGCCGCATCCGATTCTGGGCGCTCGCGTCCCGTCGGCGTTGCCGATGACTACCTTCGCGGCGCAGCTAGGTATCTACGGCGCGTCGTACCTGAAAGACCACCGGGTGCAAGGCTCGATCGTGGTTCCGGGCGCGGCTTGGCTCGAAATGGCGCTGGCCGCCGCGGCCCAAGTGATCGGCCCTGGCGCTCACGGCATTGAAGGCGTATCGTTCCACCAGGCCCTGTTCCTTGACGACCAGGCCTCGGTCCCGGTCCAGTTTGTATTGAACAGCGAAGTGGCCGGCAAGGCGGCGTTCCAGATCTTTGCGATGAACAGTCGTCGCGCCGAGAAGAGCGCCTGGACCATGAACGCCAGCGGCGTGATTCGCCACGCGCCGGCCGACGCGGCGCCACGCGCGGCGATCCAATTCGACGAAATCCGTGATCGTTGCGACGAACAAGTTGACGTCCCCGAGTTTTATCGCGGCATGGCCGAGCGCGGCCTGCATTACGGCCCGCGGTTCCAGCAAGTGCAATCCCTCTGGCGCACCAGCGGCGAGGCGATTGGCAACGTCCGACTGCACGAATCGCTCGAAGCCGGCGTCGAACGCTATCAGGTTCACCCGGCGCTGCTTGACGCCACGTTCCACGTCCTGGCGGCGGCGCTGCCCGACGCCTGGGTCGAGGCCATGCGTGGCAACGCCGGTTACATGCCGGTCGGGGTCGAATCGATCTGCCGTTTTGCACCATTGCCGGCCACGGCCTGGGTCCACGCCGAAATGCGTCCCGCCGACGTCCGCAACCTGGACGAAATCGAAGGGGATCTGACGGTCTTCAGCGAAGACGCCGATGTGTTGCTCGAAGTGCGCGGGCTGCGACTGCGCCGCCTGAGCCGCGGCGACCAGGCCAGTGCCGAGCAACTGCAACAAAGCTGGCTCTACGACATCGCCTGGCAGCCGGCGAACTCCGGCGCGCCCACCGGCAAAGAAACTGGCACGTGGGCCATTCTGGGCGAGCCGTCGCCGCTGGCCGATCGGCTGAGCGAAGCGCTGGCCACGCAAGGGGTCAACTGTGTCATTGTCCCACCGGCTGAAACAGCCGATGAGTTCCAGGCGTCGCTCCTGCCGCTAGCCGAGGCCCAGCCACCCTTGCGTGGCGTGGTGTGCCTGTGGGGCGTGAATGGTACGAGTAACGCGACTGAGGAGATGCCAGCGCGGGCATCCAGCATTTCACTACGCTTGCTCCACTTGATTCAAGCGGCGACCAAGCTCCCTGGCGCTTCGCCAAAGATTCGCGTCGTGACTCGCGGGGCGGTGACGCTCGCCGGCGATGCCGGAGTGCCCGATGTGACGGGGGCCACGTTGTGGGGCCTGGCGCGGGTGGCCGCGCTTGAGAGTCCCGAATTCCGCCCAACGATCGTCGACCTCGACCCGGCTCAACCCGCCGAGGCGCAAGCGGCAGCGCTCATCAGCGAACTGCTGTCGAACGATGACGAGAATCAAATCGCCCTGCGCAACGGCGCGCGGCATGTGGCGCGCTTGGAGCGATTGCCCGGCGCTGTCACCGAGAAACTGTGGGCCGAACGCTCGTCGGGAAGCCAGGCGGCCAGCCTGCGCCATCATGACGCCTTCCGCTTGGAGATCGCCTCGGCCGGCACGCTCGACGGCTTGGCCTTGCGACCGTTCGAGCGTCGTCAGCCAGTGGCTGGCGAAGTCGAAATCGAAGTCGCCGCCGCGGCCCTCAACTTTAGCGACGTGCTGAAAGCGATGGGGTTGTACCCGGGCCTGGGCAGTGGTCCGGTGCCGCTGGGCATTGAATGCTCGGGCAAGATCGCTGCGGTTGGCGAGGGGGTGACCGATTTCGCTGTCGGCGACGAAGTGATCGCCGTCGCGCCGTTCAGCTTTGGCTCACACGCGGTGACCGCCGCCTATGCCGTGGTTCGCAAGCCGGCCGAGCTTACTTTCGAGCAAGCCGCCGCCGTGCCGATCGCCTACCTGACGGCTTACTACGCATTGCACTACCTTGGACGCATTCAGCCGGGCGAGCGTGTGTTGATTCACGCCGCCGCCGGTGGCGTGGGCCTGGCCGCGGTGCAAATCGCCCAGCGCGCCGGCGCCGAGATTTATGCCACGGCGGGCAGCCCCGAGAAGCGGGCCTTCCTGCAATCGCTGGGCGTGAAGCACGTCTACGATTCGCGCAGCTTGGACTTTGCCGAACAGATTCAGGCCGACACGAACCGCCACGGGGTCGACCTGGTGCTCAACTCGCTGCCTGGCGAGGCGATCGCGGCCAGCATCGGCATTCTGTCGGCCTATGGCCGCTTCCTGGAAATCGGCAAGATCGACATCTACCAGAACCGGATGATCGGACTGTATCCGTTCCAGAACAATCTATCGTACTTCGCCATCGACCTCGACAAGCTGTTGCGCGAGCGGCCGACGTTGGTTCGGCAATTGTTCGTCGACCTGGCCAAGGAGTTCGAGCAAGGGCACTACACGGCCTTGCCACAGACGTGCTTCGCGATCGATGACGTGGTGTCGGCGTTCCGTTACATGGCCGGGCGAAAGAACACAGGCAAGATCGTCGTCTCGCTGGCGCGGCCCGAAATTCCGGCCGAGGAATCGTCGGGCAAGATTCGCCGCGATGGAACCTACCTGGTCACTGGTGGCACGGGGGCGCTGGGTCTGCAAATGGCCCGCTTCCTAGGCGAACGCGGGGCTGGCGTCGTCTTGCTGGCCGGTCGACGCGATCTGTCGGCCGAAACTTGGGAATCGCTCGCCGACCTGCGCGGCCGCGGCACCAAGTTCCGCTTGCTGAAGGCTGACGTGGCGAACAGAGCTGAGTTGAACACCGCGCTGGCCGCGGCGCTGCAAAGCGCGCCGCCACTTCGCGGCATCATTCACGCGGCCGGCGTACTCGACGACGGCATTCTGACACAACTCGACGCCGGGCGCTGGCAGCGCGTGCTGGCTCCCAAGGTCAACGGCGCGTGGAACCTGCACCATGCCACGGCGGAACAGCCGATTGAGTTCTTCGTCTTGTTCTCGTCGGTGGCCAGTGTGTTCGGCTCGCCGGGGCAGGGGAACTACGCTGCGGCCAACGCATTGCTCGACGAGTTCGCCGCTTGGCGACGGGCGCAAGGGAAACCGGCCTTGGCGATCAACTGGGGCCCGTGGGCCGGCGCTGGCATGGCCTCGCGCGACGGCCACTCGGATCGCCGCTCGAACCGAGGCATGCAGCCGCTCGCCCCGCAAGGCGCGATCGAGGTCTTTGACCGGCTGCTCGACTATGACGGAGCCCAGGTCGCGGTGATGGACGTCGATTGGCCGCAATTGCTGGCGGCCTATCCGCGCGGCGTGCCGAACTTCCTCAAGGGAGTCGGCGGCGATGGCGACTCGCGAGGCAAGACGGACGACAGTCTGCGCGTGCTGCTGCTGGCCGCGCCAGCCGAAGAGCGCCACGCTTTGCTCGAAACCAAGTTCATCGAGCGTTTGGCCCACGTCATGGAACTGGACGCGGCGAACATCGATCCCAAGCAGCCGCTGAATACTTTGGGCCTCGACTCGCTGATGGCCATCGAATTGAAGAATGGCATCGAGACCAGCTTGAACATCGTGCTGCCGATGTCCAAGTTTATGGAAGGCCCCAGCGTCGCGCAGTTAGCGACCTACGCGCTCGAAGCGTTGAACGAGTCTGGCGCTGCCGTGGCGACCACGCCGGCCGAAACGACGACGTCAAGCGTGCCTGCCCCGGTCGATCCTGCCGCAGCTTCGGAAGCCGACTCGACGGTCGCCGTTGCAGATCAGGACGCGGAAGTCGCCGAGGCCGAGCGGCTGCTCAGCAACTTGGACAATCTTTCCCCCGAGGAAATCGACGCCTTGTTGCAAAAGCTGGGCTCGACGGATGATCTGGCTACGGAACAGGCGGGACCATGACCGAGGGAGCTCAAGGCGGCGGGGAATTGAATCTGGAGCAGAAGCGCGAACTCTTGGCGCGGATGCTCCGCCAGAAGATCGCTGCCCGTGGCAACGCGCCGGCCGAGCCCGCGTGTGCGACGGCGAACCTGGACTTGGATGCCGAGGCCCGACTCGACCCCAGCTTTACGACCGAGGGGCTGCCGCGCCATTGGCCGGCCCAGCCGGTGCGGTTGTTGCTGACCGGCGCGACGGGGTTTCTTGGTGGCTACCTGCTCCACGAGTTGATCGAACGCAGTCAGGCCAAGATTGTCTGCCTGGTCCGCTGTGCCAGCCCGATCGACGGCTTGCAGCGGATTCTGTCGAACCTCACCGCCAATCAACTCAGCACCCAAGGTGTTGCTAACCGGGTCGAAGTCATTCCCGGCGACGCTTCCAAGCCTCGACTCGGCCTGACCGAGCAACAGTTTCACTCTCTGGCCGGTAGCGTCGACTGGATCTATCACAACGCGGCCGTGGTGAACTTCGCCTATCCCTACCACATGCTCCGCGACGCCAATGTCGGCTCGCTGGCCGAGGTGCTCAAGCTGGCCACCCTGGTCAAGTTGAAGCCACTGCACTTGGTCTCGTCGCTGGGCATTTTTTCTTCGATCGACTACCGAGACCAGATCGTCGAGGAAGATGCCGAGTTGCATATTCCGTCGTCGCTCGACTGTGGCTACGTGCAGACCAAGTGGGTCAGCGACAAGCTAGCCGTCCGCGCGCGCAAGGCTGGCCTGCCGGTGGCAATCTATCGCTTGGGACTGGTGACCGGCGACACGAAGAACGGCATCGGCGCGACCGACGGCCTGATCTTCCGGATGGTCAAAGGGTGCATCCAACTGGGGCTAGCGCCCGACTTGGACATTCACGTCGAAGCGCTGCCAGTCGACTATGCGGGCCTGGCGATCGCGCATCTGTCACTCGAGTCCGACGCGCTGGGCAAGAACTTCCACCTGGCCAATTCGTACACCTTGCCCTGGAACACGCTGGTCGACTACATCCGCGCCGTGGGATACCAGGTGCGAACCGTGTCGTACGACGAGTGGAAACAAGCGATGATCGACGACGCCAAACAGTCGAGCGACAACGCCATGTATACGCTGCTGCCAGTGATGCAGGAGCCCTCGTCGCAAGAGCGGCTATTCTCGACGGCCAACACACCCCGGTTTTCCTGCGTCAACACCGAACGCGGGCTGAGCGACATCGGCCTAAGCTGCCCGCCGATGGACGCCGAACTGCTGGGCATCTACTTCCACCAGTTCATCAGCAGCGGGTACCTCCAACCGCCGCCGTCGTAACAAGATTACGACTTCGCCGAATGTTCGACGGTCGGCGCTTCGCGCCAGTCAACTCGCTTCAGCCCCACCAGTTCCAGTACCAGTCGACCAAAGCTGAACGCATCGGCCAGAAACGGCACGATTGGCCAGCGTGCGTCAATTCGTTTGAGCCCCGCGGGCGTCAGCCGCCAATCGGCCACCGAACCCGACACCAGGTGCGAACCACCGGCCAGTTGCTTGTTGCGCTTGGCTTCGGTGCCATTCAGGTACGTCGCGGACTTGCCCCCTGGCAGGTGGGCATAGTCGTGATTCTGATGAATCACGCGCACGCACTCGGTCACGTCAATGACCGGCACCTGTCGCTCGTGGGCGTGATACACCATCCAGTTGTCCCAATTCGCGCGGCCGACGGCGAACTCGGGCATCTCGGCGTACTGCTCTCGGCGAAAGACGAAGTAGTCCTTGCACACTTGCGCGGCTAAGCGCCCTGCGGTGGTTACTTGGGCGTCGAGTTTGGCCATCCAATCAGGCGCCGTGTCGTCGATCACGTCGTAAATGTTGACGTCGGTTCGCCGGCCGATGATCAAGAACCGTGCCAACTGTTCCGCGCGTACCCGGGCGATCGCGTCGAGCAGATCGTCGAACAGCATGATGTCCGAGTTCGTATAGACGATCGTGTCGTGCTCGGCGTGCCGTCGCCCCTGGTGGAACATGTCGCTTAGTAGCGGCGTCCCTTGCTCGTTGCGGGCCACCGACACGTGTGTCGCCCCGAATTCGGCGGCTGCCTCGGCCACGCCGGCGTCGTCGCCAAACAACAGAATCTGCGGTCGCGGCGAAAGCCGAGCCCAACTCGCCAACGCATTGCGCTGGATCACGCCGATGTGACCGACGAACGGCTTGGGAATGGCCAGCAGCGTGACCCGCGGGCGAGCGAATTCTGAAGCGCGAGTCAAGGCCGCGGAGGTCTGGCAAGAAGTACTGGCTGACATCGTTTCCGAACGGTTGAGTGGTTTTCACGCGGCTCGAATCCGTTCGCGTCAAGTCGCATCCATCGCTAATAGCATACCACAAGCGCGGGCGTGGCCGCAGCCGGTGGATCGAGGTTTTGCGGCAGTTTCTCTCGTCGGCCATAGACGCGAAACGGCGGCCCAAAATCAACGACTCACCAGGCGCCTCGTGTCCCGACGATCCGCCTTTGGCGTCCGACTCAAATCGCTTCCAGCCAAGCTTTCAATCGCGTCGCACGCCGCGGCCAAGGGCTCGGTAGCCGTCATTTTTCGGGAGATCTCACGGCAGCGATCGGCGACCGACGAGGAATCGAGCAGCGCCCGCAGTGCGCGAACCACGCGAGGCGTGCGAAACGCGCGCGGAGAAACTACCTCGGCAACGCCCAGTCGTTTGAGCCGGGCGGCGTCGTCTGGCTGATTAAACGCCATGGGCATGATCAACTGCGGCACGCCAGCCGCCAAGGCATGTCCCATCGAACCAATGCCGCCGTGGTAAACAAAGGCCGCCGCGCGACGCAACAGGATTGGTAGCGGCACGAACCCCATGCGCACGACCCCTTGAGGAAGCTTGGCCGGCACATGTTCGCTAAACCGCGTCAGGAGAACGCCGCGACGGTTCAAAGCCTGGCAGCATTCAATTGCCGTCCTGAAGAATTGTTTTCCTGTTTGCATTCCCGAACCTGGCGTGAATACGATCGGCGGAGTTCCGTCATCACAAAAACGGCGCAGCTCCTGAACCGCCGCATCCGAGAAGTCAGGATCCCAAAGCGGGAACCCTGTTACGGACAAGTTGCAAGGCCAGTCTGGCTGTGGCGGCGCAAACCAATCGGGAAACATCGCCAACACGCAATCGGGCGAGAGACACCAGCTGCGCAAAAAGTCACGCGCGGGAGGAAGCCCCAATTCGGCCCGAAAGGCATTCGTCTCGGCTCCCACGAAACGATCGATGAACCAGCGGTCAAGGACATAAAACTGGGCCCGTTTGAGCGAACGCGGCACCCAATCCGCCAGCAGCATGGGGCGTGGCATGATCGAGGTCTTGAACTCGCTACGCAGCTTGTCGGGCTCGAGCACCACCGTGGCCAACGGAACTCCCAATCTTTCGTTGGCGATGCGCGCTCCAAACGAGCTATACGCCGCCACGACGACCGTCTGGCCCGGAACATAATGGTCGGCGATCACTCGATACGTTTCGCGCATCGGCTCCAAGGTCCCCCAGCGTCCGGCCAGACGCCAACCTGTCCGCGGGTTCCAGACATCAGGGTTCTTGAGAAACGCCCCAACGTCTTGAAACGACTCCAATCCGAGAAAGTCGACCCCTTGACTCCGTACCATTTCGCCAAACGAACGGTTCGTGACGATTGCCGGTTGATGCCCGCGTCTTTTCAATTCCAGGGCGATGCCGACAAACGGGTTTACATCACCATGCGTTCCCACCGGAAACAATAAAGTTTTCATAGCCCCGCCCGGCTTATCGAACTGACGTTTCTAAATCAAGCCAATCAGCGTCATTCGCGCTGGATGACAAACCCTGAGTGCAGCGGATCGATTGGCCACATCTCACCTGCATTGCCCCCGGCCAACGAAAGGCCGTCACTCGTCCCCTGATCGCCAACGCACGGTCCTTCATGTTTCTTCAACGAACACGACGAAAGAAAACCTGCATCGCTTGTCGCGGAGGAAAAAAATAGCCCGCCACGCTGAAAAACAACAATCGCGGCGACTGGAAAACACACGCGAATCGAGGCGATTCCACGACCACATCCAGGAGGTTGTCGTTGGCGTAAACATATTCCCAGATGAATCGAGTATTAACCACCGGAACCAGGGTGTCGAGATGGTAGCGACGCTTGATTTCCACGGCGTGCCAACCGATTTGCGCCGCCAAATCGACCAGCGCCCGCTCGGACAGAATGTGCCGATGATAGGGCTGGTGCAGTTCGACTGTGTGGGGTCGCTGGAGATCGATGCCGCCAGCTTCAGGTGTTCCCACAAGCAGCAAGCCATCGTCCTGAACGAGTTCCGCCTGTTGCGACAACATGGAGCGGGGGTCTGAGACATGTTCAATGACGTCCCAGCTTGTGACGACATCGAACCGCCGGCTCAAGAGCGATCTGTCTCCGAAGCTCTCACTATATGGGTCGTAGCCGAACGCCTGGTAGCCGCGTCCTCGCAAGTATTCGATGAACGCTCCGGACCCACAACCATAGTCCAGTAGGCAATGCGCTTTGCGATACCCTTGTCGCCTTAGCCAGCGCAGACGGACGTCGTAGCTCAACCGTGTAACCCAATCGAGGCGATGACTGGCGGTAAAATAGTCCGAGTAGTAATGGTCCAGGTCGATCGCTTCCTTACAGTGCAATGACCGACAATTTGCACATCGCCACACCGTGAATTTTTCCTGGCTGTGTCGACGGATATTCGAGGCGATCCGCACCACGTCGGACGCCTCGGCCAAGGTGCCTGGCTTGTCGCAGACATTGCAGCGCACACATTCTGCCGCTTCGTCGGTCCTGCCCGCCTGCATTGTCCGCCCTACAAGGATTTCATGGTTTGAAGCTCGTCTGCCGCGGCGCGAAACGGTTCGTATCGCACCAGCTTGACCGCGAAGGGTCCACCAATTTCATACTGCACGCCGCGCCAATCGACGCGACGCACGAAGATCGCGGTCAACATCGCAACCGCGTGCAAAAGGTGTGCCGCCGGCATCGCCAGTAAGCATCGCACCGCGGTTCCCGTGGTCATCCAGCGGTTGGGCTCGCCGCGCGCTGCCACGACGCGGCCTGCTACTCGCTCCATCAACCGGGCCAGCAAAAAGGTCGAGCAGAAATAAGCAACGCCCAGCGCGACCATGCCCCAAAAGAGCACGGTCTGCCCAGTCACCAGCGCCACGATTCCGCACACCAACGCGACGAACAACAGCGCCACCACCCCCAGGCCGTGCGCCACCACGGCCAGCCAGCCGGGGTGATACAGCCGAGCGGCCAGCAGTTGCCGCCGCATCCAACGGAAGAAACCGGTGCAGGAACAATCTTCGCGGTTGACCATCAACAGCGAAGGCACAAACTGCACGCGCAACCCCAGCCGGCGCAGCGCGCTGAACGTCATCGTATCTTCACAGAAGGCGTGCCCCCAGCGCTCGAGTAAGCCCGACTCGCGTAGCGCCGAAAGCTTAATGGCCAACGTGCCCCCCCAGGCGATTCGGTACCAGTACATCTGGACCACGGCCGCGGCGTTCCAAAGATAACGCGTGATCGCGCCCCACGAAGCGTGCGTCGGCATATACCAGCGGTTCCCCGTCGCCGCCCCCACGTCGGCCGCGGCCAGCGGCGCCACCAACTCGCGCAACCAGGTGGCGTGCGGCACCGTGTCGGCATCGAGCAAGGCCACGACTTGGTACGAATCGTCAAGCTGCTCGACCGTTTGCACCAGGCTGCTGCACTTCAGGGTGCAGACTTCGCGCGGCCGAGCCAGCAACTCGACCCGCGCGTTCGACGCCGGCGCCGATTGCAACACCGACTCGACCAGCGCCCAGGCCGGGTCGTCGCGGCTGTCGAGGACGATGCGGATGTCGAAGTTGGGATAATCCTGGGCCAAGAGTTGCCGCAGGGTTTGTTCGAGAAACGGGTCGACGCCGCGCAGACAAAGAATCACCGCTACGCGCGGACATTCATCATCAACTGTGCGCACGGGAAATGCCCCTTGCCGTAAAACGCGCAGGTAACCGATCGTCAGCATCGCTTGGAAGCCGACCAGCATCGCGATGGCCGCGACGATGGCGACGGCGATCAAACTCATATCCAGGAAGAACTCCTTGCCGAGCGCCTCCTGGCTCCGCCCTAACCTCTAAAAAACAAGGCGATTGCCACGACCACCCGGCATTTCGCCAAGACGCCTCTTGGGAGAGGCCAGAATAGGCTGCCATGCCGCGTCAGTCAAACCAGGGCCTAACAATGCCGAGGGGCGGGGTGCCGTACCTTTTTTGGGCGAGAAAAAGCCCTAGAACAGCTCGCGCAGCGGGACGCCGCCGGCGTCGAGAATCATTCGCGGCCGGCCGCGCGTGTCGAGATAGGCCATGTCCAGCGGCACGCCCATGTGGCGATAGATCGTTGCTGCCAAGTCGCCCGGCGTGACGGGCCGCTCGGCGATGTGCCCGCCGTCGCGCTCCGTCGCGCCGATCACCTGACCATGGCGCAGTCCGCCGCCGGCCAGGCTCATCGACATCACCACCGGCCAATGGTTCCGGCCGTCGGTGCTTCCCTGAGTGCCCATGTAGGGAGTGCGGCCAAACTCGCCCATGGCAACGACCAGCACCTGGTCCAGCAGTCCGCGCTCTTCGAGATCGCTTACCAGCGTCGTCAGCAGATGATCGAACAGCGGCAACAACGGTCCCAGTCCGCGCGAGATGCCGCCGTACGGCGGAATGTTATCGCCGTGCGTGTCCCAGGTGCCCGAGGCCGGATGGTAGCTCAGGTCGATGGTCACGAAGGCCACGCCGGCTTCGACCAGTCGACGCGCCAACAGGGCTTGCTGGCACCAGAGGTGTTTGCCATAGCGTTCGCGGCCGCGCTCGGGTTCTTGCGCAATGTCGAAGGCGTCGCGCGCTCGGCGGCCCAGGACCATCTCGAACGCTTGTTGATGATAAACGTCGAGCGCGGCCATCGAGCCGCTGGCGTCCAGGCTGGCGCGCATCCGGTCGAAGCGATGAATCAGCTCGCGCCGGTCGCTCAACCGATCGACCGTCAGCCCCGTGGGCAACTGGAACAGACTGCCACCAGTCATGCGCCCCGTAAGCTGCCCCACCTCGGTGTACTCGGGCAGGTTGGCCGCGTCGTTGCCACGCAACGGGTTGAATTGCTTGCCCAGGTAGCCGGCGTGGGCCACGTGGCCGCGAGCGCGCATGAACGCGACGTACGGCGGCATGTCGGGCGAGTTGGCCCCGTGCGACTTGGCCACGACCGAAGCAATGGCCGGGTACATTTCCGCTTCGCGATTGGTGCGTGGCTCGGCCTCGAGATTGGCCGTCTGGAACACGACATTCGGCTCGTGATTGCTGTGCCGCGCGTCGACCGAGCGAATCAGCGTGAAGCGGTCGAGCATGGCCGCTTGCTTGGGCAGATGCTCGCAAATCTGCACGCCCGGTAATTTGGTTTGCACCACGTCGAACGGCCCGCGGTTTTCATATGGGCGCGCCGGCTTGGGATCCCAGGTGTCAATGTGGCTTGGCCCGCCGGTCATCCAAAGCAGGATCACGCTCTTGCCTGCGACAGCCTTGCCGCCGGTCGGCGAGGCGACGGCGCGGGCACGCAACAATTCGGGCAGCGTCAACCCGGCGACCCCGGCGAGGCCCGCTTTGAGCATGCCGCGACGGCCGATCATCAACCCTTCGCGCGTCGTGCCGTGAAAGCCGGCGAACGCGTGCGAGCCGTGGAGTTGACCGAGGCAGTGCTGGTGAGTCATGCTGCGCTTACTTTCGGCGGGGCAGGGGGGAGCCAACGGCGCAAGCGGGGTCAGGCAGGCCGGGTTCCAATATATCGGCGAAGCCCGATGCGTACAACATAAATTGAATTCACCTTACAGAACCGGCGGACACAGTAATGGACCTTGGGCTCGCGGGCGAAGTGGCGGTGGTGATCGGCGGCGCGCAAGGCATCGGGCTGGCCATTGCTCAGTCGTTCGCTGCCGAAGGTTGTCGCGTGGCGATCGTCGATCGCGACGCCGCGGTCTCGCAAGTCGGGCACGATTTGCAGTCGGCCTCAAAGGTTAACTGCCTGGGCTACGTGGCCGACATTGTTCACTACCGCGGGCTCGAACAAGTCGCACAGCAAATCATCACCAACTTCGGTCGTGTCGATCATGTGGTGGTCGCGGCCGCGATCGGTTCAGGAAAGTATGGTTTTCCGTTCTGGAACCTGGAGCCGGCCGACTGGTCGCGCGTGCTCGACGTGAACGTGCTGGGCACGGTCAACTCGGCCCACGCCTTTGCGCCTCATCTGGTCAAGGCGCGGAACGGAACGATGTTGTTCATCGCCTCGGTGGCCGCGCAGATCGGCTCGCAAACCGATCCCCCCTACAGCGCCTCGAAAGCCGCCGTAATTAACTTTGCGCAGTGCGCGGCCAAGGATCTGGCGCCACACAACGTGCGCGTGAACGTGATCAGCCCGGGCATGATCAAGACCGACCTGAATCGTTCGGTCTGGCAAGCTTGGAACGCGCAACAACCGACTGAGCAGCAGCGCACTTACGAAGAATGGGCCGATGAGAAGGTGCGCCGCATCGCGCCGCTGGGCCGCTGGCAAGAACCCGGCGACATCGCCAACGCGGCGGTGTTCCTGGCCTCGAGGCGCGCGGCCAACATCACGGGACAAACCGTGAATGTCGACGGCGGCCAAGTGATGCATTCGTAATGACTTGGGGTGAATGCATCGTGCCAAAACGCCTTGGGTGACGTATGATTAGTAGGCGTCAACTGCATTCTACCCTCGCCCCTTGCGGGAGAGGGTCGCGAACGAAGTGAGCGGGGTGAGGGGTAAGCCACAAGCTCGTTAGCGCGTCTACCCTCCCCCAGCCCCTCCCTGACAGGGAGGGGTGTTCATCGCGCGAGCCACGAACTCAACACACAACTGACTACTGACCACGGACAACTGACCAACAAGGAACGCGAACCATGCAATCGGGCAATCCGACACTTACCGAAAACGTCTTCAAGAACTTTGAATACGCCACGCCGACCTCGATGACCCTCGGCGGCACGGCCATCAAGACGGCCATTCTGCTGGGGCTTTGCGTCCTGTCGGCCAGCTTTGTCTGGACGCCGTCGCTCGCCGAGTTCGCCGGTCTGGCATTGATCGGCGGCACGATCGCCGGCCTGGTGCTGGCCATCGCCACCACGATCAAACCTTCGTGGGCGCCGGTGACCGCGCCGCTGTACGCCTTGGCCGAAGGGGCCGCGCTCGGCGCGATTTCGCTATTTTTCAACGCCAGCTATCCCGGCATCGCCTTCCAGGCGATGGGGCTCACGTTCAGCGTCCTGGCCGGCTTGCTGGCCGTTTACTCCACTGGCCTGGTGCGTCCGACCGAAAACTTCAAGCTGGGCATCATGGCGGCCACCGGGGGCATTGCCTTGTTCTACCTGGTGGCGATGGTCCTCGGCTTCTTCCACGTCCAGATTCCCGGCGTGTTTGACTCGGGCTGGGTCGGAATCGGCTTCTCGCTGTTCGTGGTCGTGATCGCGGCGCTAAATTTGGTGCTCGACTTCGACTTCATCCAAACCGGCGTCGAACAACGGGCGCCACGCTACATGGAATGGTACGGTGCGTTCGCCTTGATGGTCACGCTGGTTTGGCTCTACATGGAAATC
Organism: Planctomycetota bacterium; assembly: GCA_018242585.1. Lineage (NCBI taxonomy): Bacteria > Pseudomonadati > Planctomycetota > Planctomycetota bacterium. The sequence continues at coordinate 23,439 of JAFEBQ010000044.1, read as the reverse complement.
CTCCGCTTGCTCGCCAAGCTGCGCAGCCGGGATTGAAGAATCAACCAGATGCCCGTCATTCCCGCGCAGGCGGGAATCTAGTGGTGACGCTTAGCGTCTAGATTCCCGCCTGCGCGGGAATGACGGCTAGCGCACGCGACGGTACATCACCAACTCACACACCGGCCCAGTGGGTGAAACCACTGGGCCTTTTTTCATGCGCCGAGATCAGAGTGCTCGGCGCAATTCACGCCCCATACAGCCCGGCAATCGGCTTGCCGACCGTGATCGGAAAGGGCCGGCCGAGTTGATCGTGATACTCGCCCGTCGGGTCGATCCCCAAGGCCGAGAACATCGTCGCCGCCATGTCCCACGGGCCGACCCGATCGCTGCGCGGCTGGCCGGCGATCTCGTCCGACGCGCCAAATACCGCCCCGCGCCGCACGCCCGCCCCGGCGACGATGGCCGAGTAAACGCTGGCCCAATGCTTCCGCCCCGGGTACGTCCCCTTGAAGCCCGGCTCGATCGCAATTCGCGGCGCGCGGCCGAACTCGCCCATGCATACGACGAGCGTGGTCTCCAGCAAGCCGCGCGCGTCCAAATCTTCGAGCAACGTCGAGAATGTAGCGTCGAAGCGCGGCAGCAAATGCGTCTTGAGTGCCGAGAAAATGTCGTTGTGCGTATCCCAGCCATAGGCGTCGGTCTCCTCAGGCGACAAATCCTGCCCGCGGTTTGACAGATTCCAGACCACCGTGACCAGCGGTACGCCCGCCTCGATCAACCGTCGCGCCAGCAGGCATGCCTGGCCCGTCCGATGGCGGCCATAGCGATCGCGCAGCGCCTCGGGCTCGCGCGACAGATCGAACGCCTCGCGACAGTGGGGCGACGACAGCAACTCGAACGCCTGGCGATACAGGTGATTCATATCGAGCGCCGCCTTGTCGCGCTCGAGCTGGCCAACATGCTGATCGATCGACGCGCGCAATTGCTCGCGCGCCGATAAGCGCAGCGGTGGTAGCTCGGGCAGGTTTTCCAGCCCGCCGATCGCAATCGGCCCCTGGCTGACATCCCCCAGCCAAAGCGGATCGAAGTCGCGTCCCAAGAACCCCGCCGTCTGTCCCGGCGCGACCAGCACCGGCACCTGGGCCGGGCCGTTCAGATAAACCGCGTCATAGGGAAATCGATCGCTCGGCCGTACCCGGCGTAACACCGCGCCGTAGGTCGGATCGTCAATCGGCGACGGGGGCGGGTTCGATGACTTGCGACGGTGCATCCGGCCGGTCAGGGCCAGATAGGTCGCCGAGCCGTGGTCCAGGTCGTCGTGCGACAGGCTACGGACCACGGTGAATCGATCGGCCAGTCGCGCCAGCCGGGGCGTGTGCTCGCCGAACAGCACGCCCGGCACCGCGGTTTGAATCGGCGCGAACTGGCTGCGAATCCCCTCGGGAGCGTCGGGCTTGGGATCCCACGTTTCGAGCTGGCTTTGCCCGCCGCTGGTGTAAACCAGCAGCACCGATTTGGCTCGGCCAAAGCCCGGCCAACGCGGCGGCGACGCTGCTTCGGCCGCGCGGGTCAGATTTGGCTGCAACGCCGCCAGACCCGCCAATCCTCCCAGGCGCAGCACTTCGCGTCGTGCCAGGCTACCCGATTGGTTGACCGAACCAAAAAAGCGCAGCATCGCGGGGGCTCGAAGTTGCTGGGGCAGGGGCGGGAGGCGGGCCACGGCGTGGGAAGCTCTCTCAAATATGCACCTTCGGCGACGGGCGAACAAGATAAATCGGCCGCCGGACGCTCATGGCTGCTTGCGACACCTATCGGCGGCAGATTTAATGGCGTTTTGGCTCGCGCGCCCGTGCGCCGCATTTCACGCCCTCGGCCTGTTACGACCAAAGTTTTATGGATCGATTCTCTGCGCGCGTCTTGCTACTCCTAAGTGCCTTTTGGGTCGTGGTGATCTCGGCCCCAGCGGCCGAGAACGAGCCGTTCATCCCGCGCCGGCAGTCCAAGCCCCCCGGGCCGGCGCTGTCGCCGGCCGACGCGATCAAGCAGATGACCGTCCCCGAGGGGTTCAAAGTCGAACTGGTCGCGTCGGAACCCGATATCGTCAACCCGGTGGCCATGACGTTCGACGAGCGCGGACGCATTTGGATCACCGAGAGCTTCGAGTATCCGCGCTCGTCGGCCGGGCCGGGGCGCGACCGCGTGAAGGTGCTCGAAGACACCGATAGCGACGGCCGCGTCGACAAGGTGACTGTTTTCGCCGAAGGGCTGAACATTCCCTCGGGCATTGCCGTCGGCGCCGGCGGCGTCTGGGTCGCCAACGCACCGGACATTCTCTTCCTGCAAGACACTGACGGGGACGGCCGGGCCGACAAGCAGGAAGTTGTCGTCACGGGCTTTGGCCGCGCCGACACTCACGAGCTGCCCAACTCGCTCACCTGGGGACCCGATGGCTGGCTCTATGGCCTGAACGGCGTATTCAACCCGTCGGTCGTCGAGAACCAAGGAAAGAAGTACGAGTTCACCTGCGCGCTGTTCCGCATCCATCCCCGGACGCGCAAGTTTGAACTGTTCTGCGAAGGGACGAGCAACCCGTGGGGCGTGGCCTGGGACGTTGAAGGAAGCGCGTTCGTCAGCGCTTGCGTGATCGATCACCTTTGGCACCTGGTCGAGACCGGCTATTACCACCGCCAAGGGGGACCATATCCGCCATTCACTTGGAAGATCGAATCGATCGTCAAGCACAAGCACCAGATGGCGGCTTACTGTGGCCTGCATTACTACGACAGCGACGCCTACCCCGAGCAGTATCGCCAGAAGCTGTACATGGGGAACATCCACGGCGGCTGCATTAACAGCGATCGCTTGGAGCGGAAGGGCTCGACGTACGAAGGGAAGCCCGAGCCGGACTTTTTGACGGCGAACGATGTCTGGTTCATGCCGGTGGTGCAAAAGACCGGGCCGGATGGCTGCCTGTACATTCTGGATTGGTACGACCGGTATCACTGTTACCAGGACGCGCGGCACGATCCCGAAGGGATCGACCGACTGAAGGGACGTCTGTACCGCGTGCGCTACCAGGACACGCCGCGGGCCAAGCCGTTCGACATGAGCAAGGAAAGCGACGATGAGTTGATCGCGCGCTTGAGCAGCGGCAATGACTTGTACCGCGACCTGGCGCGCCGGGTGCTCTGGGAGCGGGCGACGCCGGAAATCAAGACCAAGCTGGAACAGTTGGTCCTGGATTTTTCCAGGCCCACCAGGGAACGCCTGCTGGCGCTTTGGGCTCGCATCGCTTGTGGACCATTGCCCGAGGAATTCAATGCGATGTTGCTCGTGGGCATCGACAGTAACCCTTCATTCGCGGCCTGGGGCGTACGCGCCGCAGCGCAAGGCGACACCCCCGAGAAGATTCGCTTGATAGCCGTGGGGATGATCGAAGGTACAAAGTCCCCTGACATTTTGCTCCAACTGGCGGCAGGCTCGCGAAAATTGGCTAGGAATGACACGGAGGCTATCTTGATTTTGATGCAAGTGGCAAGCCAGCCGTTTGATGACCCACTCATACCACATATCGTTTGGCAAAACCTTTATCCGCTACTTGAAAACAAGGACGCTCAATTCAGTTTTCTCGGCCAACTGAAATACCGAACAAATGATTTTGACCCACGATCGGCGTTGGTCGCAATCGTCCCACGTGCGTTTGATAAACTGCTAAGCAACGAGAATGCCGACCCGAGACTTTATGCAAAGTTCCTGGATCTTCGCGCGCTTGGTCCCCAAGGCGAGAAGCTTGCCGGTCGATGCGTGGCGATCCTTGCGTCGAAGATTCAGTCGGGTGAAATCTCCGGCAATCGGAGTGCGCGGTTGCGAAGCACAATCCTGCCCGGTCTGGCTGGTGCATCCTCGGACAAAAATGATCTCTGGATCGAAGAAGTGATCCTGGGCGCAACGTGGGGCGACTCCGATGCCTTGGCCGTTGCCCATAGCTTTCTCACAAACGAGGGGAACACGCTGGCGAAGGGCCAAGTGGCCCACGATCGTCAGCTTCAAGCACTCCGCGCGTTGATCGCCGGTAGAGGCCAAAGCTATCTCAAGCCAATAGCTGGCATCCTCACGAGGAAAGAGACAACACTTAACCTCAAGCGCGGCATGATCGAAGCCCTCGGTCGCTCGCACGATGACGCCGTGGCTGACGTAGTATTGGCGGCTTACCCGCAACTTGAACCCGAGCTACAGCCGCAGGTGATCGAGCTGCTGACCCAGCGGCCGACTTGGAGTCGTGCGCTGCTCAAGGCGGTCGAAGCCAAGCAAATCGCCGCTAGCGCGGTCAACGTCAATCAGGTTCGCCAGTTGCAAGCCCTGAAAGATCCCGAGTTGGCCAAGTTCGTCGCCGCCACCTGGGGCACCGTGCGGATCGAACGCAACCCGAACCGTGAACGCGTCGTCACCGACATGCGCAACTACCTGCGCGGCGCCAAGGGTGACCCGCACGCCGGCGTGGCGGTCTTTCAAAAGCTCTGCGGCCAGTGCCACAAGCTGTACGGCCAGGGTCAGGAAGTCGGCCCCGACATCACGGTGAATGGCCGTAGTTCGCTCGAGCAGCTCCTGTCGAACGTGTTTGACCCGAGCCTGGTCATCGGCGGCGCGTACTTGGCCCGCACGGTCATCACCACCGACGGGCGTGTGCTGACCGGGCTGGTGGCCGAGGACAACGCCCAGCGCGTCGTCCTCAAGCTGCAAGGGGGCAAGCTCGAAACCATCGCCCGCGGCGACATCGACGAAATGGACGTCAGCAAGCTATCGCTGATGCCCGAGGGTGTCGAGAAGCTATTGAACAAGCAAGAGCTGGCCGACCTGTTCGCGTACCTGATGCTCGACAAGCCGCCAACCGACCCGACGGCCAAACGACTGCCCGACACGGCCGCGCCGAGCAAGTGATTGATTAGAAAGACGAAATCGACCACGACGACACGACGGGCACGACGTGGGAAAGAGGTGGGGGTGTGGGGGAGTAGAGGGTGGGGGAGTGTGAGCATTGATTGGTCATTGAGGCTTAACATTTTTCGTCATTCGGATTTCGTCATTCGTCATTTCCCCACGTCGTGCCGTTGTGTCGTCGTGGTTAGTCTTCATTGAACCAGAACACGCGAGACTGAAGCATGGTCGGAATGGATCACGGGCCGAGTGAATCGGTCGAAACCGAAACTGCCGAGATGGCCGCGCGCAACGCCCGGCGCGGCATGGTTCTGTTCCTGGTCTACCTGGCGTTTTACGCCACGTACGTCGTGCTGGTCGCCTTCCAGCCCGACGTGATGCGGCAACAACCGCTGGCCGGGATCAACACGGCCATTCTCTACGGCTTTGGCCTGATCGTGGCGGCACTCCTGCTGGCACTGGTCTATGGCTGGCTCTGCCGCGCGCCGCGAGGGGCCGTGGCGCAATCGACGAACGATTCGACCCGAACGGGGAACGAACAGTAATGAAGTACGACGCTTCGCTGACCGCGGTGCTGGTGTTCGCGGTCTTTGTTGGCTTGACGCTCGGGCTGAGCTTTTACTTCGGCCGCCGCACGCGCTCGGCCAGCAGCTATTTTGCCGCCGGTGGTCAAATCCACTGGTTCGTCAACGGCGTGGCGTTTGCCGGCGACTATCTTTCGGCTGCATCGTTCCTGGGCATTTGCGGGATGATCGCCTTTTATGGCTACGACGGCTTCTTGTACTCGATCGGTTACCTGGCCGGCTGGGTCGTCGCCTTGTTCGTGGTGGCCGAGCCGCTCAAGCGTCTGGGGCGGTTCACCTTTGCCGACGCGCTCGACGCCAAGTTCCAATCGCCGGGCATCAAGCTCGTCGCCGGCATCAGCACGCTGGTCGTGAGCGTGTTCTATCTGATTCCGCAAATGGTCGGCGCCGGGGCGCTGGTCAAACCGCTGTTGGGGTTCGACCACGCCACGGGGGTCTGTCTGGTGGGGGCCGTCGTGGTGTTGATTGTCGTCACGGCCGGCATGGTTTCGACGACGTACGTGCAGTTCCTGAAAGGCTCGCTGCTGGTCGTGTTCAGCACGATCTTGACACTGATGATCCTGAACCGCGGGTTCAACGTCTCGGGCGATGCAAGCACAGTTTCTCGACCGCTCATGTCAGAAGTTCTGAGCGAAGCGAATATCATCCCGGCCAGCGGGCCGTGGGTCGGCCGGCCTTACGTGCGCACGCGCGATCCCAACACAGGCGAGGTCATGGTGTGGAAGCCGGCGACCATCGACGGCGTCAAGACGTACATCGAATGCCAGACGATCACCGTCACCGACGATGGTACAAAACTTGTCGATGGCAAGCCTTGGGGACACAACGAAGGGGAACGCGACCTGTTTCCCGTCGGCACCGTGGTAAAACTGCCCGACGGAAAGACGTCGACGGGTCCGTTGGGGCCAATTCCTTTCTTCAGCACGCTCGAAAAGAGCACGATCCTCCTCTGGTCCGAAGACAAGGCCAAGGTCAATGAAGATGATGGCTCGGTCACGACGGTTTACCATGCGACGCCGACGTCAGGGGCCGACGTCCTCGTGCCCGGCAACAGCCCCACGTTCGCCGGCCTTCGCAAGGAAGGGTTCTCGTACAAGCTGAACTTCTTGTCGCTAATGCTGGCTCTATTCTGTGGCACGGCCTCGTTGCCCCACATCCTCATTCGTTATTACACGGTGAAAGATCAAGCCGCCGCCCGTAAAAGCACGGTGGTCGGAATCGCCAGCATCGGGTTCTTTTACGTGCTGACGTTGTTTATCGGCCTGGGGGCCATGACCAGCGGGGCGATCGACGTGACCAATTCAAACATGGCCGCGCCGCTGTTGGCCAAGTCATTCGGCGAGCTCCTATTCGCGGTCATCTCGGCCATCGCCTTTACGACGGTGCTGGGGACGGTGGCCGGCTTGATCGTCGCCGCCGCCGGGGCGGTGGTCCATGATTTGCTCACCGGGTTTTTCCGCGTACAGATGACCGATCACGAAAAGGTCCGCGTCGGCCGCATTGGCTCGGTGGTCGTCGGCCTGATCGCGATCGTGCTGGGCATTCTGTTCGAGAAAATGAACGTCACGTTCCTGGTCGGCTGGGCGTTTAGCGTGGCGGCCGGCGCGAACATGCCGTCGCTGGCCATGCTGCTGTTCTGGCGAGGCACGACGCGCCAGGGAATCATCGCCGGCATCCTGGTCGGCATGACGACTTCGCTGGGGTGGATTCTCTTGAGCGCCGACACTTACAAGGACGTCTATGGCCTGTCCCCCGACGCCGCGCCGATGCCGTTCAGCCAGCCGGGCATCGTCACGATTCCGCTCGGGTTCCTGACCGTGATTGTCGTCTCGCTGCTGACGCGCAAGCGCGAACTGGCGGCGCAGTAAACTCGGGAGCGCGACATTTGTCGTCGGTGACCGACAGCCCTGATTCCGCCTTGCCGCCCGGCGAATTGCGCGTGGCCGACGATCTGCCTGGCGCGCGGCTGCGCCTGGTGCGTAACGGCAATCCGCCGTGGGCGTGGCTGCGCCATTGTGGGCCACTGGTCGTGGTGCTGGTGGCGTCATTCTTCGAAGCGCCGTTTCGCCACGCGCTCGTTGCCCAGTTGACTGGCGACAAGCCGTTTCCGCCCAGCGGCGATGACGTGATCCTGGACGTCATTCTGGTCGGCGCGCTGATCATGGCCTGGACCGGCGCGAGCGGATTTGCCCAACTGGTCGCCTATTGGTCCGAGTTGAGCTGGGATGCGCAAGAACGTGTCTTCACCGGCCGGCGGCGCGGCTGGCTGTGGTGGAGCAACGAGACCGTCACAGTGCCGTTCGAGCAGATCGAGCAGTTTTGGTTTCGCTTGGGCCCCGAAGGGCGCGGACTGGCGCCGATCACGTTCGTACAGGTTTACCGCGACGAACGCGGCAAGTCGGTGCGGCTAGAAATGAACACCACGCTCGACGGCGTTGACACCCGAGCCGTGGCGAGTCATCAATTCTGGGCACTGGCCCGAATACTGGGGGCGACGAACTACGCCGAGCGGGAAAAATCGGCGCAACTGCTGGGCTATGAGGTGCTGCTTCCTTGGTCGAAGCGTCAGGAGTATTACGCCGACACAAGCGACACTGGCACCAGCGAATCCGACGACGAAGACGACAAGGCCGAAGCGTCGACGCCGGAAATGCCGCCGATTCCTGACCGCGCTGACCCGCCGGCGCCGTCATTTCGCGCGCGGCGCAAACCGATCGCGTCGCCCGAGTCGCTGCCGCCAATCAATCTCAAGAAGATTCAAGAGCAACTCACGACGACGCAACTGGCCGAATGGCGACCGGGCGAACGGGTGAGATTCCTCCAACCTCACGCGCCGAAGGGAGCGCTCGGCTGTGTGGCCGTGTTCGGCGCAATTGCCGGCGCTCTGCTGGGAATCTGGTTTATTGAAGGCTGGCTGCACATTTTCCTGCATGAAGATGTGGTCCATCGCTGGCTGGTGGCTACGCTGGCTGGGACGACCGGGGCGTGCTTGTGCCTGTTCATGGCCTACAACCAATGGCGCGAGCGTGAGGTGACGTTCGACTGGCGGCGCGAACGGGTTTATCTGCGCCAGGAAGAATCGGTCGTCGACCGCCCGTTCGACGCCATTCAAGGCATTTGTGAGTTTGCCCAGGAGAATCGTTCCAAGGACGAGGCCGCCACGTACCAGGGCCGGCTGGAATTGATTCTGCCCGAGCGGAATGCGCTTCTGTTGGCCAGCGAGGTGAGCAACGATTCGCTGTCGGCTCGGGAACTGATTCGCCCCGTGGGGCGGTATCTGGCCGCGGCGCTCGGCGTGGAGTACTCGCACGAACGTCCCCAGGGGCCGAACGTCAATTGGCGCGAGCTGCTGCGGTTCACCGCGGCGCAGTGGGCTGTATTTGGCCTGATCGGCGTGGTGGCCGTCGCCAGCCTGGCTCGCGCCTTCACCGGCGACACCGCCCGCCGCGACGCCGGCACTCTGGTGCGGGCCCAGGGGGCCGAGGCGGTCTGGATGACCGGCTTCTCGCTGCGCGACAAACTGGTAGCCAAGAACTACTGGAACGTCCGCTTCCCCGAGAAGGCGAGGAACGTCGATCCGCATCTGGCGGCCTTGACCGAGCCGTTGCGCGCGATGTCGCCGTTGGGGATCGACCTGTCGCAAACCGATGCATCCGACGCGGGCGTCGGCGAGTTGTCAGACCTGCCCAATCTGCGGGTGTTGAATCTTTCGCAAACGCTGGTGACCAACGACGGCTTGAAGCTGCTCGCGTCGTCGCCCAATCTGGTGTACGTCAATCTGTTCGGCACCCGGGTCGACGACGGCATTATCGATCGACTCTCCGGCCATCGGCGGTTGCGATTCATTTACCTGGGGGCGACCGGCGTCACGGACGAGGGGCTCGAAAAGCTGCGCGACCTGCCGGCGCTGGAGTACTTGCACCTCAGCGCCGCTCGCGTGACGCGCGAAGGGGTACAACGACTGCGGACCCGACTGCCGGGCGTGGAAATCGATCACCTTGAATTCCGTTGACGACCACGACGAAGCCAGAATTGTGCCCAATCCCCAACCGGGTGGCGAGTGATAGCGATTTGGCGCGAAAGTATTACGCCGCAGGGGCGCTTGGTTCATTTCGATCATGCGCGGCGATCGTCGCTCGGCTCAGGTTCAAGAGCACCAATCCCAGTGCCCCACAGGCCGCGCCCAGCACCGAGTAGACCAGCCAGGGCCAGCGCTCGGTCAACGGTTTGCTGCCACGGAATTCGGCATTCGGCGTCGGCGCACCAAGTTCCAATCGCTTTGGCGTCGGCGACAAGACCTCGGGCAGGTTCCGGCCAAAGTCATATTCCGGGCTGTTCGCCAGTGGATTGCCATAGTACAGCCTGAGCGGCAATTTCAATCCTTCGGTGTGAGCAAAGACCAGCTCGCGCGCCGGTGCCTGGACGCGGACATTGCTCAGCGTTAGCGGCGCGTTAGCGTTGTCGACGACCGTGATTCGCACCTGACTGGCTCGGACTTCCTCGCCGAACTTCGCTTCCATCGCCTTGCGCTCGTTGCCAGGACGTCGCTGCCACTTGCCGCTGACTGGGTAGCGAAAGTAGCTGGCCGCTTCGGTTTGATACGTTGCGCCGAGCCTGGCATTCCGCGGCGGACTGTATGACTCTTCCCACTCGGGTGAGCCACCTGACGGGCGAACCGCGTCGGGGCGTCCCTTGGCTTGCAGCGTGTAATCGCGGACGAACGCTTCTTCCGCCACGTCGACCAGTATCTTTTCGCACGGCACCAGATCGCCCCCCAGGGTAATGTCCCACGCCGAGGCTGGGGTGCCGTTACTATTCACGGGCATCCGCGGGCCGAGCTTCGCTTCCCAGGTCACCAATTCGCCCGGCACCGCCACCTTGCGATGGACCGAAACCGTGGTGATCGTGATGTCCTTGTTCTTGTCGGTCTCGGGGTCGCGGAACACGCGGAGCCTGATGTACCGGAACCGACTCGGCGGGTAGGTGATCCGATCGCCGTTCAGCTTGTCGTTGTCGCGAGTAAAGCGGACCAGGTAACCGGCCCCCAATTTGCGCCATTGGGTGCCGTCGTCGCTTCCTTCGAGCTCGACGCGGCGGCGGAACTCGGCACCGACGGTTTCGATTTGCACCTGATTGTGCCGCTCGGTGTCCCCTTCCAGGTCCAGGCTGATCTCGCGCGAGTTGTCGGGACCGGCGACCTGGTTGAACTGGCGCGGAGTAATCTTGTCGTCACGATCCACCTGAGCCAGGACGCGCAAGGCGTACGGTACTTCCACCCCGGCGGCGTCGTACAACCGCAAGTCCCCCAGATCGATCCGCGCCTTGCCAAACACGTCGACCGGGAGCAGCACATCCCGGTATTTGCCCTCGGCGTCTTCCGGCAGTTTGATTTCCTGCCAATACTGCCAGCGCCACAACTCGGGCTGGGGCGCGTCGGCCCGCGCGGCCAAGGGCACAAAGCACGCCAGGGCCAGTGTCATCAAACCGCAAGCAACTGTTCCGCACGGGCGGCGTTGCATGTTACGTCTCCTTCGCCAACTTCGAGGCCGCCGCATGATCAGGCTGAAAGCGCTGATACGCCCAAGCCGCAGCCCCGAGCAGAATTGCCAACACAAAGAAGGCCACGATCCGATAGATCTGATCGAGGCCGGCCATATCGAGCAGAAAGACCTTGCCCAACGTCAGGGTATAGACGCCCAGCGCCGTCCAACGCAGCACCGGCCGCCGCACCAGGAAGCCAATCACCAATAGTGCCGTCGCATAGACCGCCCACCAGGTCGAAACCGACATACTGGCCAACAGCGAATCGGCATGCTGCTCGTCGAAATAACGGACCAGGTCGGCCGTTTCGATCCCCATCACCATCAACAAGCAACCGACAAAGCCGAGCCCCATAATGACTTGCTCTTCGCGGAGCAAGCGGTTCAATCGCGCGCCCCCCGCGGCGATGGCAACAATCAAACAGGCCACCGTTGCCAATGCCGGCAAAGTGTTGTGATTAAGCACGAGCAGTCGCACGGTATGGACCGCGGTGTCGTCCAACGTGGCAAAGACACGCAGCAACGACAGACATGCCAGGCCGATGCCCATCAAACGCAGCGACACTCGTTCGATACGCAAGCCGAACCACCAGAGCAGGGCGGCTTCGACGGCCCAGCCACAGGCGATCCAGCGCGTGTTCGCTTCCAGCCCCACGGCTACGGCAATGAACGCAAAGCCGAGCGAGATGGTGGCGAGCAGCAGCCGGCCAGGCGCCCTCAGTGAGAACTCGGCCCGAGCGGCCAAGGTGTAGACTAGCGCCATCGCGACGGCCAGTGTTCCCATCCACCCGTGATACTTGGGCTCCAGCAGCACGAACGCCCCCCAGAACCAGAGCCCGGCGTTTACCACCACTCGGGCTGTCTCTTCCCAATCGGCGGCTTGTCGGCGCACGAAGCTGACCAGCACCTGATGTGCCAAATAAAGCATGTACAGGGCGAACTGGAAGCCGAGCGCCCAGGCCAGCTTCTCGGGATGGTAGCTGTCACCGTACCAGGCCCAGAACAACACCTGGGTTCCCAGCAGCGACACGGTCCCCACCGCGGGCCAGCGCCGCCGCAACAGCAGCGCCACCGTACCCACGTTCAACACCAGCAAATAGGTGAACAGCGACTGGTATTGATCCTGGTCGGTGTGCATCAGCATCGGCGTCAGCAACCCGCCGCACACCGCCATCAGCGCAATCGGCCAAGCGTCATACGCCAGCGCCAACAGCGCCCCCTCGGCCACGACGAGGAACAAAAAGATGCCGGCGTCACGCTGCGGCAGCAGATGATAAAAGCCGAACGCGCTGAACGTCGAAAGGTAGAGTAGCACCAAACCGCCCGCCGTCATCATTCGCGAGAAGATCACCCAGCCACGGCGGAACTGTTGATAGCCATACGCGACCAGGGCGACGCCGGCCGCCATTCCCAACGACACGCGCCCCATCGGGCCAATCCACTGGTTCTCGAAGGCGTAGCGCAAGAAGAACCCGGTGGCGAACAGCAACACGATCACCGCCACCCAACCGAGGGCGCGGCGGCCGATGAACATTTCGAGGCTGGTGCCATCGGACGACGCGCTAGCCGCGGGGGACGCATAGCTGGGCTGCCAGGCGGGCGTGGCGGCCGGCAAGATTTCGGCCATCACCGGCTCTTCGGCGGCCGGCGCTGGCGATGGCTGAAGAATCGGCGTCTCGGGAAGCGTTTCAGCCAGTGCGGAGGGCGTAGCCGGCAAATGAATTGGCGGCGCGCCTTGTTCCCACCGGGCCAGGCGCGCTTCGAGTTGGGCGAAACGACGTTCCAGGCTGGCCTGCCGCCGGCTGCGCGACATCAAAACGATGAGCGCGATTGGCCCCGAGGCGATCAGCGCCAGAACCAGCAAAGCTGCCAGCATGCCTAGGAATTCATATCCCAATATCGTCGCCCCAAGTGCATTGCCGACTGGTTGCCACTTTCGATCGCCCATGGCGGCGCGGAAACCAAGCGCTCACGTTATGGCGAAACCGGCCCCGCCTGGCAAGCTATCAACATCAGGCTAGCTGGGATTGATAACCGGTTCTGGCGAGCGCCAGCGCTAACTACGCGGCCAGTTTCCGCCTGGTTCGCCTCCGCCAGTAGTTCCGGTTGTAGCGGTTAGCGACTTTTTTGGGGCCGGCTGGGCCAAGAAGGCTCAAGCCTTGGGTTCAGCCATTCCGAATAGACCCAAGGTAGGGCTTATAGCGACCGTATCGGCCATAGGGTTTAACCGGCCGAGCGGTTGCCGAGCCGAGGGGCGAGCGTCGCCCGTTCGCGCTCATCGACGCAGGGGGGAATCATGAAATCTGGCATTGAGCCACGTTCGTGGGCGGCGGGCATTTTGGTCTGCGCCTTGTTGTTGCCGGCCAGCGCGGCCTGGTCGCAACGTCAATACATGGGCGCCGATGGTCTGGCCTATGTCGAAACGCCACCCATGGCCTATCCGGGCGGTGGAGGCGGCTATGGCCCGATGAATTACCCTGGTCAACAAGCCTCCGCCTACGCGCCGATGGCCCAGGGCCCGGTGATGCAAACCGGCGGCGAGATGATCGACGACAGCTACGGCGGTGACGTGGTCCCCGGTTGCCCGTGCGACGCTTGCGCCGCCGCGTGCGGCTGTGCGCCGGGCGGAGACGGCCTGGGGGGCTGGTTCAATGTGATTCGCCAGCGGCAGCCGATCTTCATCATTGGCGAAGGAGTGTTCTTCACGCGCGCCAACGGCTGGCACATTCAGGGCAACCCTGGCATTAGTTCGCTCGACTTCAATTACCCGACTAGCATCGCGCCCAAGCTGGGCGTGGGCTATGAGCTTCAAGATGGCTCGCGGATCGAAGCAACCTATCTGGGTTACTACGATAATCAGGCCATGACCGCGTCCTTGAACATACCTGGGCAGCCCTTTCCGACCGGCGGCTTCAGCACCCTGATTGCAGGTTTTAGCTCGTACACCAATGCCAACGTGCTGCTGGGAACCCAATTGCAGGATGCCGAGGTCAACTACTTCCGCGATTACTCGTCGTCGAAGCTCGGCGTGCTCGAAGTGATGGGTGGCGCCCGGTACTTGCTCTACAACGAAGGGCTGGAGCAGCAGTTCTCCAACACCGCGGGGTCGACGTATCTCGATTACCAGGCCAACACCCAGAACATCCTGCTGGGCGGCCAGATCGGCGCCAAGTTGAACACGAGCTTCGATCTATGGAACATCGAGACCTACGCCAAGATCGGCGCCTACAACAACAACGCCACGCAACACCAGACCATTGTCGGCAGTACCGGCGGCACTTTCCGCAACACCCAGACGAACGGCAGCAAGGGGGCGTCGGTCTCCGAAGCCGGCGTCATCGTCAACTATCGTTACTCCGGCTGGTTGCAATTCAGGATCGGGTTCCGCTTGTTGTACTTGGACGGCATCGCGGCGGCGATCAATCAGGCGGATTACAATATTACCGTGCCCACCAATCGTGGCGGCACCGGCCTCGATATGAACGGCAGTAGCTTGTTGTACGGTCCCGTGATCGGCGCGACCGGACAATTCTAGGCGACTTGGTTGTCGCACGCTGCACACTTTTGAAAACCGCCGGCCTTGGCCGGCGGTTTTCCTTTTGCGCGCCATCGATCGCGCCAAAACATTGATGCCGATTGATGCGTTCGCTATGCTAGCCTTTGGGCCAAGAACCTGCCGCGCGGCGGGTTCGACTTTCGTCTGCGAGGGCGCGACATGCTGCGCTGGCTGGGATCGTCACAACGGAGCGGAACGGGCTGGACACGGCGCGAGCTATTGCGCGCCGGCAGCCTGGGGGCGGCCGGGCTGACGCTGCCTGAGCTGCTGCGCACCGAGCACGAGCGCTCGGCCGCGGCCGCCGTGGCGCGCGGGGCGGGCTTTGGCCAGGCCAAGCGTTGCGTCATTCTCTACCTGTACGGCGCGGCCAGTCAGCTCGAAACCTTCGATCCCAAGCCCGACGCGCCGGTCGAGGTCCGCAATGTCTTCGACACGATCGAAACCACGACACCGGGCTTGCGCATCTCGGAGCACCTGCCGCGACTGGCCAAGGTGCTCGATCGCTGCACCGTCGTGCGGTCGATGACGCATCCCTATAACATTCATTCGGCGGCTTACACCCTCTCGGGCATTCCGGCGGTCGATGTCGGGATGGAATTGAACCCCAACGACCGGCGACATTGGCCGTATCTGGGCTCGGTGCTCGAGTATCTGGCCGAACGACAGGGGACGCACCGCGCGTCGCAAATTCCCAGCAACATGGCGTTGCCGTTTCAGTTCAGCAGCCGGAGTCCCGAGTTCACGCGCGCCGGTCCTTACGGGGCGTTCCTCGGTCACAAGTACGACCCGGTCTGGACCGAATTCGAGGGGGAACCGACCAAGAGCGTGGCGCGCTGGCGAGGCAACACCGACCGAGATGTAGCCGAGCCTTACCTGGGTATCGCCTCGAGCGGGCGATTCACGCTGCCCGGCGCGGCGACGTTGCAGGCGGGCATGACGCTTGATCGGCTGGCCACGCGGCGCTCGTTGCTTGAACAGTTCGACGATCAGCGCCGCGACTTGCACCAGGCGACGGCCGTGCAGACGCGCGATCGGTTCCAGGAGATGGCCTTCTCGCTGATCAGCTCCGGAGCCATGCGCACGGCGTTGGACATTGATCGCGAGCCCCAGGAAGTCCGCGAGCGCTACGGGATGACGCTGTTTGGCCAAGCCACCTTGGCGGCGCGACGGCTGATCGAAGCCGGCGGTCGCCTGGTGACCGTCTTTTGGGACGAGATCGTCACGGCCAACAGTGCGTGGGACACGCACTTCGACCAGGTCGAACGCCTGCGCGATGAGCTGCTGCCAGGGCTCGACATGGCGCTGAGCTCGTTGCTGTTGGATTTGGAAGCCCGCGGCATGCTCGACGATACGCTCGTCTGCTGCATTACCGAGCATGGGCGCACGCCCAAGCTGGACCGGGTGCGCGGCGGAGGGCGCGGCCACTGGTCGCGCGCCTATAGCGGCTTGTTTGCTGGCGGTGGCATCGCGCGCCAGCGTGTCATTGGCCGCACCGACCAGCAAGCCGGCGACGTGGTCGAGCGCCCGGTTTCTCCCAAAGACATTCTGAGCACGATGTACCACCTGTTGGGTGTCGACAGCCACACCCTGGTTCACGACGGGCAAGGGCGGCCTTACCCGTTGGTGGCCGACGGCGAGTTGGTGGGCGAGTTACTCGCCTAGGCCGGCTTTTGCTATACTTTCCGCGTCGTGGTCAGCATGTGGGATTGGCGGCCACGGTCGTGGAGTGCCCCTTCCTTGCGGCGATTATTGTCCACTATCGTTTTACTGATGCCGCTCGCCTTGGCGGCGGCTGGCGTTGCGCCGCTGCTGGTGCCAATAGCCCAAGGGGCGTCGGACGGCTTGCCGCAGCAGGACGCCGAGTTGTTCCGCTTTCAAGGGACGTGGCACCTGCGGACGCTCAAGACCTATGACCCCAATACGCAGAATCAGACCGAGATTCAGGCCCAGGGAAAAATGATCATCGAGGGCCACACCGTTCAGTTCAAGGTCGACGTGAACGGGGGCCAATCGTTCGACTACAAGTACAAACTCGAACTCCACGATGGCCGGCCGTTCAAACGCTTTCATGCCGTGTGGCAGGACGATGCCCAGACCACGATCCGCGGGATTTACCTGCTCAATGGCGACACGCTGATCCGCTGTCACGGCCTGAAGAACGACCTGGGCTACCCCAAGGACTTGGAGCACGGGGTTTATTCGATCTGGAAGCGCGCGCCGAAGTGACCGGGAGACCATTGGCAAGGAAGCGCGGCCGTTCGCCTTACTTGCCGCGAGCCGCCAGCAGCATTTCCAAATAGCTGCGCCGCTCGGCCGCGCCCAGCTTCAAATCGGCGGCCAAGGAAACAATCGCGTCGCGCGCAGCGTGCATTTGCGCCTCGGGCGCGACGATCTCGAGTTCTAGAAACTCGCCTAACGCCTCGGCATTGTCCCAAGCCAACGTGACTTCAAAACCTTGCCAGGCGAGCGCGCCGTGACGGCGTTCTTTACGCACCGTGGCGACCGGACGAAAACCCAAAGCGGAGAGCATCTCGCTCAAGCCCCGCGCCATTTCGGCCCCCGCGGCCAGCGGCAGTTCGATCTCGCGCCGGGTCTTGGTCGTCGTGTCGATTTTGGGCCCTTTGTAGGTGACGTGGTTCACGTCGCCGATCTGTCGAATCCGCAAAGCTTCGTCCGTCTGGGCAAAGTCGCGGGCCGGATGATTGAAGTACGAGTCGGCGTGCTGCTCGGCTTCGCCCCAAACGACACCCCGCGCGGCAAACTCGCGCGCCAGCCCTTGCGGGTCGTGAATCGGGAACTTGCTTTCGACTTCGTAGCGCATGGCGCTCACCTCGACCGGGCAGAAAGCCGTGACTTAGGCGGCCGGCGTCGTTGATTCGCTCTCGGGCTTGGGGGCGCGCGGCTGGCGCTCGTCGAGCGAGACCTGGGCCTCGAGCACCTTTTGCCGGCGGACTTTGCGCACCAGCACCCTCAGACCGTCGGCCCGCACGATATCGCCACCATGCACCGTCCGGTCGAGCCGGCCGCGCACCCAGTCGTGCAGCGATCGCGTGTCGGGCGGAAGCGTCGTGCGGTCGATCTGCACGCCGGTGGCCGATTCCAGCCGTTCCAGCGACGTGCCGCCTCCCATCACCCAACCAGCGCCGGCCTCGATGACGTGCGCCGGCATGCGATCATATTCGTCCTGAATGTCGCCGACCAGCTCTTCGAGAATGTCCTCGAGCGTCACCAGCCCGACAATCTCGGCATCGTTGTTGCGCACCAGGGCGATGTGTACGTGTCCCACGGTCAAACGCTGCAATGCCGTGGCAATCGTGATGTCGTCAGGCAGCGACGGAATCGCGCGCATAATCCCGCGCAACGAGGGTTGATTCGGGCTCAGTCGCAATTCCGAAACGATGTCCTTGAAGTTCACATAGCCGCAGATGGTTTGCAAATCCCCTGGCTCGGCACAAACTGGAAACCGCGTATGCATTTCGTTGTGGGCGATCACCAGGCTTTCGGCCATGGTGTGCGACAAATCGAGCGAGACAATCTCCGAGACCGGGATCATGATCTCGGAAATCTTGCGGTTCGAAAGCCGCGCCGCGCCGAGGATGATCCGTTCTTCTTGGCCGCCGATCAACCGCGACGTGCGTGCCAAGGCCACGATCGCCCGCAGTTCCTCGATCTCGGCCACTTCGTTCCGGTGGCCCTCGACGCGAGGTTGCCACAGCCGTGACACCCAATCGAGAATCCCGGTCGACGTCGTTTCGAGCGCCCAGACCGCGGGCTTGGCCACGGCGGTCATCAGCATCATCAACGGCGACAACCGCAGCGAAACCCATTCCTTGTTCTTCAGGGCGAAGACCTTGGGAATCAGTTCTCCGACCACGATCATGGCGGCGCTCAACGGCAAGACAACCAGCGCCAGGCCCAGAAAGTCGGCCACGCGGTTCGTCACGCCCAGGTATTGGACCAACAGCGGCGACAAACGCTCTTCGGCGCTGGCCCCCCCCGTGGCGGCGGCCACCGAGCCGACGAGTGTGATCCCCAGTTGAATCACCGCCAGACTCCCCTCGATGTTCTGCTTCATCTTCAGGGCAGCCCGCGCGCCTCGGCGATGTTGATCGGCTAACGCTTGCAGCCGGCCGATCGAGACGCTGGCCAGTGCGATTTCAAAGGCCGCGAACATGGCGTTCAGAACGATCATCGAAAAGATGATCAGGGCCGAGCCTACCGACATGTGCCCCTCGACCGCCGTAGGAGAGGATTGAATCTCGCCGGACTGCCGGGCACGAAACGAATTAGTCTGCGCCGCCGTCGTTCTGACATGACACTCAAAGTGCTTGCTCGCCAATGGCCTCCAAGTAGCAACGGCATTGTAATACGGCCTGGCTCCCAGGTCACCTTCCCCGGCCGGTGTTTCGTCGGCTAAAATCTCCGCAGGGCCTATGCTTGTTTGAAGTTAGCGGGCTGGGGCCGGGGCGCGCATCGCAAAGGGCTTCGCCGATGAAACGAGGTATTTCCCGAGGGCACGCCAGCGCAAGACTCCTGTGCCTGACGGGTGCGATCGCGTTGTTGCTGACGGCGGGCTGCCGTCGCCCGAAGGCCGAACGGTTGGACGACCTGAAGCTCGAACCACTGACTGGCCAGTCCCAAGCCATCGCGCCCGACGATCTGAAGGGACAAGTAGTCGTACTCAATTTCTGGGGAACCTGGTGCCCGCCCTGCCGGCAAGAGTTCCCGCACATCCTGGAAATGTGGCGGCACTATCGCCAGGAAAAAGATTGCCAGATTCTGGCCGTCTCGTGCGGCTCGGGCGCGGAAGACGCCGGACAGCTCAAGAGCGAAACCACCGCCTTCCTGGCCGAGCGCGACGCCGGCGACTTTCCCTGCTATTCCGACTTGGAACGGCGCACGCGAATGGCCGTGCAGCGGGCCGTCGGTTTTGAAGGCTACCCCACCACGTTGATCATCGACCGCCAGGGGAAGATTCGCGGCACTTGGTTCGACTACCGCAACGGCACCGAATTGGAGATGGTGTCGCTACTGGAGCAGTGCTTGAAGGAAGAGAAGAGGGGCTAGGGGCGAGGGGCTAGGGGCGAGCAAAATGCATTAGCACTGGCTGAGAGCGCGGCTCGGAACTTGGCCACGGCTTCGCGAGGTGACGACGCGCCGATGATCGCGTTGGCCACTGCTACACGACCGACTCCGGCGGCCAACACGCTGGCGACATTCTCGGCCGTGATCCCGCCGATCGCGAAGGCTGGCAGCTTGATCTCGGCCGACACGGCGCGCACCAGTTCCAATCCCGGGAACTTTCCAAAAGTCTTCGTTGACGACGGAAAGACCGGGCCGACTCCCAGGTAGTCGGCTCCATCAACGACCGCCTGGCGCGCTTGTTCGAGCGAATGAGTCGAGACGCCAATCATCATTTGCGGTCCCACGATCCGCCGCACCGCCGCAACGGGCAGCTCGTCTTGTCCCACGTGGATCCCGTCGGCCTCGGCCAGCACGGCCAGATCGGGCCGATCGTTCATCACGAACAATGTTCGCGTGTCGCGCGTCAACTCGCGCAACTGTCGCGCTCGGACCAGCAACTCACGATCGTCGAGGTCTTTGTCTCGCAACTGCAAGCAATCGACGCCGGCCTCGATCAGTTCCTGAACCAAACTGCCAAAGTCCTGGGCGCCGCGGCGACCGTCGATCAGCACGTACAGCCGAGTGTTGGCCAGTCGTGCAGCATTGTGACACATGCCGCGCATGGTTCGCTCGAACGTGTACGAGCGGTAGCGAATCTGTTCGAACTGTGTCGCCATGTTGGAATCAACGACCTTGCCAAACTCTTCCAGACTACGGAGCGCTTCTTGAGCCCGCTTCAAGGCGGCGGCCGCCACGGCATGGCAATCGGGGCGTGACTGTTCGGCGTCGGTCGACACCGACGTGCCGACGTCCCCCACGGTGTCGCGGCAGGCCAGCAGCGCCTCGGCCGGCAACACCGCCAGCGCCGCGGCCAGATCGTGGCGCAGCCCCTTGACCAGCGACGTCAGGTGGCGATCGTCGAGCACGAAACGCACATAGTCTTCGGCCACGCGCAGCCCTTCGCGAACTCGGTTTGCCGCGGCGTCGAGCACGCGCAGCGCCGCCGCCCGCTGATCGCTGCCGTCGATCGCCTGAGTCACTAGCTGGCGCGAAACCTTGGCAGTTGACGCAACGTCTTGCGAAGCGCCAGCACTCGTGACCACGGGGGCCGACGGCGATTCCACCTCGTCGGGCGCGTCGTCATCCCATTCCAGGTCGACCGGCCCAGGCTCATATCCGTAGAGTCGATGAATCTCGGTTTCGAGCGCCGCGATGTCGCAACCTTGCAACCGCAGCCACTGCGCTACTTCGCCGTCGGCCGTCGCCAGCCCCAGCAGCAAATGCTCGGTCGCCAGATTCAACGGCCTGAGGTACTCGCCCACGCGGGCAATCGCCTCGGCGATCGCGCTGTCGAAGTCGGCGGCGAAATGCGGCCGCCCCTTCGTCGCTGCTGCCTGTCGCTCGAGCGGCCAGTGTTCGAGCACGGTCGACAGCGAAATCCCCCGCGCCGCCAGCATCTCGGCCGCGCGCGTCTCGGGCTCGGCCAGCAAACCTGCCAGCACCGCCGCCGCAGTCAACTCGTCGTCGCGCTGGGGATTGCGCCAAGCCGCAGCGGCGGCCAAAGCGCGCTCGGTAGCAGGCGTGTATTGGTAACGCATCAATCTGGCTCAATCATCGGGGGCGAAACGCTCATTGTACCGGGTTTGACCGACACAACCTAAATATACGGCCCCACGCAACTTACCTTGCCCATTCGGCAATCCCGGGCTAGAATCGGCGGCGGTTAAGCCACAGGAGGAACGGCTTTACGATCAATTGGACCGGGCATCGACCCGCAGGAGGCGGGCCGTCTTCCCCGTGTCCCCTTGGCGTGCAAACCGGTCGGTTCCAGCGGTTTAGCGGTTTTTTCGCCTATTTTCACGGTTCGTGCGAGCTGCCGTGCCACGCTTCCGGTCCACCCTCAATACGCTCTGCCTGGCTGCCTGGCCCGGCTTGCCGTTCGTTTGGCGGCAAGGTTCGACGTTTGGGCTGATCGTGGCCCTGGGCTTTGGGGCGATTCTAAACGGGCTTTTGCTGTGCGATTTCGTCTGGACCGAGGTGGCGTCGCCACAATTTGTCCGGTGGACGTGGGGGCTTCTGGCGGCCGTATGGATCGCGTCGGTCGTGGCGGCCGTGCAGCGTTGGCCGGGGGATTTTGAGCATTTCACCAAGACTGGCCCGCGGGACTTGTTTCCTGCGGCTTTGATCGAATACTTACAAGGGAATTGGTACGAAACCGAGCAAGCCTGCCGGAAGTTGTTGCGAACCAATCCCCGCGACGCCGAGGCTTCACTGCTGCTGGCGTCGGCTTTGCGAGCCGCGGAACGCTACCAGGAAGCGACCAAGCAGCTTGATCGCCTGGGTCAATGGACCACGGCGGTAAAATGGTTGAGAGAGATCGATCAGGAGCGGGCTCGCATCACGTTGGCCGTGGCGGAACACGCCGAGACCGAATGCGAAACGAGCGACGCAACGGCGACCGATGAGGCGTCGCCCGACGAGAAGCAAGTTGAACTGCGCCGCGCGGCCTAAGCGCGAACCAGTCAACGTAGTAAAGAACGAGAACGAAACCAACGTCTGCGAACGCCGCTCAATCGTTTGAGCGACGCACTTATTTTGGAGGGAGGCTGGGCTATGTACGAGCGCTTTACCGACCGGGCCCGGAAGGTCATGCAATTGGCCAACCAGGAAGCGCAACGGTTCAATCACGAGTACATCGGCACCGAGCACGTGCTGCTGGGTCTGATCAAGGAAGGGAGCGGCGTCGCCGCCAACGTGCTCAAGAATCTGGACGTCGATCTGCGCAAGATCCGTCTGGAAGTCGAAAAGCTCGTCCAGAGCGGGCCCGACATGGTCACGATGGGCAAGCTGCCCCAGACCCCGCGCGCCAAGAAGGTCATCGAGTACTCGATGGAAGAGGCCCGCAACCTGGGTCACAACTACGTCGGCACCGAACACATTCTGCTTGGCCTGTTGCGCGAGCAAGAAGGCGTGGCCGCCCAGGTGTTGATGAACCTGGGGCTCAAGCTGGAAGAAGTCCGCGAAGAGGTGCTGAACCTGTTGGGTCACGGCATCGAAGGAAGCGAAGGGGGCGAACGCACCCCGTCGGGTGGCGCTGGCCAAGCCAGTGGCGGCAGTGGCGCAGCCTCGGGCGAAGGGGGCAAAGCGGCCAAAAGCAAGACTCCAGCGCTCGACAGCTTTGGCCGCGACCTGACCGAGTTGGCTCGCCAGACGAAGCTCGATCCCGTGATCGGCCGCGAAAAGGAAATCGAACGGGCCGTGCAGATTCTCTGCCGCCGGACCAAGAACAACCCCGTGCTGCTGGGCGAAGCCGGCGTCGGCAAGACGGCCATCGTCGAAGGCCTGGCCCAGCGCGTGGTTGACGGTGACGTGCCCGAGATCATGAGCGACAAGCGGATTGTGGTGTTGGACCTGGCCATGATGGTGGCCGGCACCAAGTACCGCGGCCAGTTCGAAGAGCGCATCAAGGCGGTGATGAACGAAGTCCGCCGCGCCAAGAACACCATCCTGTTCATCGACGAGTTGCACACCCTGGTCGGAGCTGGTGGCGCGGAAGGGGCGATCGACGCCTCGAACGTGCTCAAGCCGGCGCTGGCCCGCGGCGAGATCCAGCGCATCGGCGCCACGACCCTGGACGAGTACCGCAAGTACATCGAAAAGGACAGCGCGCTTGATCGCCGCTTCCAGATCATCATGGTCGAGCCGTCGACCAAGCCCG
>JAFEBQ010000043.1 GCA_018242585.1 Planctomycetota bacterium | reverse complement strand
ATCGAATTAGTCGACAAGGCCGTTAGCGATTAGTTTGAAACGAGCATTCACTTGCAACTAACAACCCGCAACTAGCAACTCCCCGTCAATTATCCTTCGCGTCCGTCGCGCTCGGCACCGCTGGTTGCGGCAGAATGTTCAAGGACGCCAGCTTTTCGCGACATTCGTCTCGCTCGCGACAGCGTGTCATGCCGATCCAGGTCGGGTCTTGCACCGCCATAAAGTCCTCGTCGGTGGCTGGGCGTCCACTGGCGGCGCTGCGCGCCATCAGCCGGGCGATCACCCCCGCGTCCAGACGCGTGAGATAGGTGGCTTCGGTTCGGTAATCGATGAACGCTTCCCAGACCAGCGGAAACAGGTGCTTGACGATCTCGTGCCCGATGGTGGCCGAGTAGCGACGGATTTCATCTTGGGCATGGGCATCCATCCGCAGCGCCAGGAAGTGCAGCAAGTTGTGCAGGTCGACCTTCCAGTACGCCTCGGTATAGGTCGACAGCGGCAGGTCCTTACGCGCCTGCTCGCGAGCCACGCCGCGCTCGATTCGCTGCTCATAAATCCGTCGCGCTTCGTCCTGCAAGCGCGCTTCTTCGGCCGACAATTCGGCCCCCAGGTGCGGGTCCAGCAGCCCGCCGCTTCCCTGCCGGTTGCTCGCCGCCTGGCTGCGCCATTCGGTTTCGGAGGTGCGCTGGGTCGAGTCGATGGCCAGCGAATAGCGAGTGGAATATTCGTTGACGTTCGCCGTGCGATGGCGAATCCATTGCCGCCAGGTGTCCATCGGCACGCGAACCAAAAACTTCAGCTCGGCCATTTCAAACGGCGTGCTGTGCCGATGCCGCATCAGGTACCGGATCAGACCCCGATCGTCCGAGACCTTGCGCGTTCCCTCGCCGTAGCTGACTCGGGCCGCCTGGACGACGGCCTGATCATCTCCCATCACATCGACCAGACAGACGAATCCGTCGTTCAGCACCGGAAACTTCTTCCAGCGCAACTGTTCAACTTGGGCGGCGTTCGTGGGCATGGCTTGACGACGGGCTCAAAGAGGTTCGACGACTGCCCGCGATGGGCAAGATTGGGCATTGTACCGGCCCGGCGAGCGAACAACAGGGGCCGAAAACGCCCGCGAAAACACGCCTTCTTGCCGCAGTTGAACTTACGCCCAGTTCAACGGGTCGCGCTCGTCGCGACTGGCCCAGACCGACAGTTCGGCGAACTCTTCGGCCAGCACCGCGGCCAACCGCTCGACGGCAAAGCGCTCGGTGGCAAAGTGACCAGCCAACAGCAGCGTCATCCCGCGGGCCTCGGCTTCGAGGCAGGTGTGAAACCGGGTCTCGCCGGTCAACAAGCACTGGCAACCGCGCCGCTCGGCCGTGGCCAGAAACTCGCCCGCGCTGCCACAGGCCACCGCTACTTGAGTCAGGGGCGCATCGCCCGGGCCGACGCGCTGGACCAGATCGAGCTGGAAGAACTTTTTCACGCGCGCGGCCAGCTCGGCCAGCGTCAGTGCCGGTTGCAACTTGCCAAACCGCCCCGCACCGACCGGAATCGGGTCGGCCTCGTCGTGCAGCACCAGCGGCTCGATGTCGGTGAGCCCTAGCCCTTCGGCCAGATGCTGATTGATTCCCTGCGCCGCCGAATCGAAGGCTGTGTGCGGACTGTAAATGCTGACGCCCGCCCGAGCCAATTGCCACAGCAAGCGCCCCTCGGACGTGTCGGTCGTCAGTTGCTTGAGGGGTTTGAACGGCAGCGGGTGATGCGTGACGATCAGTTGTGCTCCGGCCGCGACCGCTTCGGCGGCGCTGGACGGCGTGATGGTCAAACAGGTCATCGCTCGCTCGACCGCGGCCGCGCGATCGCCGACCAACAGCCCGACGTTGTCCCACGACTCGGCCAGTTTGACGGGGGCAAAGGCTTCGAGAAAACGAACGACGTGATCGACGGTGAGCATGGGACGCCTCGACGGCTGAAGGCTGAAACGGCTTGCCTTACAGCTTACTCGATTTTCAGCCGGCGGCTGAGCATGTCGGGGCTGGCGACGTCTTCGGCCCGCAGCCAGATGGTCTGCCCCTTCAATTGGCCGGCGTCGTCGAACTTGTAGGTGGCCGTCGCGCTGGCCCCGGCCGGCACCACCACCGTGTTGCGCTGCCGGCGCTGATTGGGAGCGTCGCAATAGCAGCGAAACATGCGGGGTTGATCCCCCAGGTTCTGGAGCCGCTGATCGACGATCAACTCGCCGGCCGGTCCATGACGGTAGATGACCGTCTGCTCGATCATGTCGTCACCGACCGACAACGGCAGCCAGGCATCGAAGTTGTAAACGCCGTCCGCGCTCAGCACGCACTCCATCCGGCAGAATTGCCGGCCCGTGTCGCACGCCAGCGGCAACAGCCAATCGATCGGAAACTCGGCCGTCTGGCCCGGGTCGAGTTGCACGTTCAAGTTGGCCGGCTGCACGATCCAACCCGCCGGCGCGTGCAGCTTCAAGACACCGCTCACTCGGCGGTCAAACGTGTTTTGCACCACCACCGCATCGCGCTGGCGGACGCCAAACTGTGTGGCCAGCCGGGGCAGTTGCGTCTGGGCCAACATGCGCCAGCGCGCGATCGGCAGATTCAACCCGACCACGAAACAACAGGTTGACTCGACGTCGACCAACTGGCGGCCGTCGATCAACGGCAGCGGCCGACTATGACCCCAGATGTCGACGCGGCGCGCGCCATCTCCCAGGAACAACGATTCCTGGCCGGCGCTGTCGCGGCGCATGACCATCACCGCCTGGCGATGATGCGAGAACAGGTAGTTGTCGCTTTCCCCCGGCAGGGTCAGCCGCCCTTCGTAAGTCGTGCCGTCCAACAGCGACGCCGTGGTGCGCCACGGCAGATACAAATCACCCGGCACGCCTTGGGCATTGGCCAGGCCATAGTTTGGATCGAAAGGCTGGGCCACGAAGATCGCCGCCGCCCCTTGCAGCTTGGCCGAAAGAGTGCGGGCCACCAGGTCGTCGATCCGCTTGTTGAGCGGCGCCTCGCTCGTGGCTTGCGGTCGCAGGGTGACCCAGCGTGCCAACTCGTGCGTCGTACTGGCGCTGCTTTGTGGCGTGGCTGGCTTCACTTCGCGCCATTTTCCTTCAACCCCTTTGGCGGTCGACGATGGCTGGACCGACGCGCTGGCCGGCGCGTCGTCGATGGCCGCGAACCGCCACGACCGCTTCGGGGCGGCAATCGCTGGGTCGTTCAGACTGCGCGCCGACCAGGGAAGCCCGATCGTCGAATCCCCTTGCACGCGGTCGAGCTGCGCCTTGATCGCTTTGACGCGTTCGTTCAACTCGGTGTAGCCCGCGCAGCTCAGATCGCCGTCACGCCCCCATTGCCAGGCATCGATCTGCCAGGCCAATCGCGCCAGAATCGGCTCGAGCGCCGTGTAATAATCGCTCGGATTGGCTTCGAGCAACTCGATCGCCGTCCGCTGCGAAGGCGCTATCTCTTTCGCGCCGCGATGCTTCGTATCGGGGGGCGTGACGTTCGGCGCCTGGTCAACAACGGCCACCAGGTTGATTTGCTGACGCTTCCAGGCGTCGGCCGCAGCGATCAACTGCTTGCGGCCTTCGACGTTGTACAAGTCGACGATCATCGGCAACTTGATCTTGGAAATGCCCGAGTGGGTCACCAGCCGCATGCTCTGCGCGCCCAGCGTGTTCAAATCGCCGAGCGTCCAGCCAAACTCGCCGCCGCCCAGCGAGACCCAAGGTTCAATCACCACGACGGGCCAGGGCTCGGACCAGCCGCGGGCGTTTTCGGCGCCGTAACCGATGCGCAGTTGATAGTAACCGGCCGGCAAGGTGTCGATACGCCAGCGCTGCCGGCTGCCATGGGACGCGCGACGTTCGACTTCCACGCCGTCGACGCGCTCGGGCGAAAGTCCCGCCGCCGGGTCATGCCGCCCGGCTGCCAGGTTGGCTTGCGGCAGAGTAATCGACGCCTCGGCCGCCGAAAGACTCGTGAGCAGCGGGTTGGCCCCCGGCGTTTTTAGTGGCACGGGGCGCACATCGACGACCTCGTTGAACGGGTTCGTCACTCGCAACACCAGCGCGTCTTGTGGGCTGGTAAACCCCGTGGCGCTGCAATCGATGACCATCGGTTGTCCCACTTGGAACAGCCGCACGTCGTCGCTCGATTCGATGCGCACGCGCGGCGTCTCGGCCAGTCGCAGCTCGTCGAAGCGGGCCGAGCCAACCAGGTCGGGCATCTCGCCGGCGGTCGGTTCGAGTTGCAAGCCGATCTGCACCCAGCGTGTTGCTTCGTGCTTGGGGGCGACCGGTCCAAGGCTGAGCGTGGTCCACGTGCCGCGCGATTGAACCAGTTCACTGGTCACGGTCTCGACGACTTCGCGCCGCTCATTCAGAAACATCAGCGTCAAACTAACGCGATCATTGACCAGCCGCTCGGTGCGAACCATCACGCTGGCCTGCCAGCAATGTTCGTCGTCGGCCGGCTGGGCCCCGCTCACCACGCCGACGGCGTTACCATCGAGTTCCAGCTTCAGGCACCGCTTCCCTTCGTAGGAAGGCTCGAAACTGACCTTGGCCGGCAAGTAACGAGGAAAGCCGGGGCCCGAGCGGCGAGTCCAACCATCGGGCAAGGTTTCGGCCGTGAACTGGCCACGATTCTCGAAGCCCTCGCGATAGACTTCGACCGCCACTTCGCTCACCGAGGCGGTGGGCGCAACGATCGCAGCCGTTAGAATCAGCAAGGTCGACCAAGAACCCATGATTGCTGGCACGCCGCCGGTACGAGGGTGGGAGTCTAGGTAAAGTTTGCCGCCGGTTGGCAAGTTGACCGCCGGGGCCTCTTCGTCTGTATCGACCGCCAGGGCGTGCTCCGTTCGCCGAACCCGCCGCGGAAACAATCGGCTGCCGAGGAAACAACGTGCTGCAACTTAAGATCGCCCTGCAACTGCGCAGTCTGCCGACGAGCTTTCGGCGGGCGCTCGACGTGGCCCGACAACTGAACATCGACGCCGTCGAGATCGACGCCCGAGGCGAGGTGAACCCGCAACTTGGCGAGACGGGCATCCGCCAGGTCCGCAAGCTGCTCGACGACCAGGGGCTGCGCGTGGCGGCCGTCGAGTTTCGCACTCGGCGAGGCTACGAAGTCGAAGAAGACTTGCAGCCCCGCGTCGAAGCGACGCGCGCGGCCATGCGCTTGGCGTATGAACTAGGCGCGCGGGTCGTCGTGAACCAGGTAGGGCGCGTGCCCGCTGACGACAAGAGCCCCATCTGGCAACGCTTGACCGAAGTGCTGGCCGACCTGGGAGCCTATGGCCAGAAGGTCGGCGCGATGTTGTGTACCGAGACGGGAGCGGAAAGCGGCGCCGATTTGCGGCGGCTGCTCGAAGCCTTGCCCAAGGGAGCGCTCGGCGTGACGTTCGATCCTGGCAACCTGATCGTCAACGGCTTTTCGTCGCAAGACGCCGCCCAGGAATTGGCCGGCTGGATCGAGCACGTCCATGTGAATGACGCGGTTCGCGACCTGGCCCGCGGGCGGGGCATGGCGGTCGAGATCGGTCGCGGCGCGGCCGACTTTCCGGCGCTGCTGGGCCTGCTCGAAGAGCGGCAGTACCGAGGCTATCTTTCGATCGAGCGCGGCTCGGTCGACAACCCGGCGCTCGAAGTTTCGCAAGCGGTGCAGTATTTGCGGAATCTATAAATCAACCGCAAAATCGCCACGACAACGCGAAGAAAAGGCAAGGGAGTTTGCACCGCAAAGACGCAAAGGGCGCAAAGGAAAGTGCGAAAGAATTGAATCGCCGAGGGCGCTGAGGAACGCCCAGAAGGAAGTAGAAATGAAAAGCTTTCTCCGCGTCTCTCTGTGACCTCTGCGTTTCAAATCTCTTTGTTATTCTTAGCGTCCTTTGCGTCTTTGCGGTGAATTTCGTCTGTTGAACCGTACTGCGTCAACAAGTTGAATTGCTTCCCGGGATTCCTGTCGCCCGGATATACTGAGCGCGAAATCTTAGCTGCTATTCATTCCTCGATCACTTGGGAGGATCGGTCATGCGTGCTTCGCGTTATCTGGCGGTTGCGTTGTTGTCGGTGTTGGGACTGGCGACGTTGCGGGGCGACGAGCCGCCCGGGCTGTTGTCGACGCCGGTGCCCGATCGGGCCACGCTGGAAAAGAATTTCGTCGAGATGCTCAACGGGTCGTCCTTGGTCGGGCACTTTACCACCGACGGAAAAGAAGGTCAGCCGGGCAAGACCGAGAAGTACACCCTGGTCAAGGTCGCCAAGGTGCGCGACGACTTCTTTCTGTTCCAAGCGCGCATCCAGTACGGCAAGACCGATGCCACGCTGCCGCTGACGCTCGAGGTAAAATGGGCCGGCGATACTCCGGTGCTGACGATGACCGACTTTCCGGTGCCCGGGATGGGCAAGTTCACCTGCCGGATTCTGTTCTTCCGCGATCAATACGCCGGCACTTGGAGCGGCGGCGACCACGGCGGCCAGATGTTCGGCAAAGTCGTCCGCGCGAGCGCGGCGAAATAGGCGGGCAATCGAGGCCGCAGTTAACCATCCATTTTCACGAGCCCTGTATGTTTGAATACGCCCTACCGATTTATGCCTTTGGCCTGACCTATGCCCAAAAACTGGTGGCCGATTTGGACGATGCGCAACTGTGCGCCCAGCCAGTGCCAGAGCGGACCATGAACCACGCGGCGTTCACGCTGGGGCACCTGGCCTGGGTCAGCGAAGCGGGCGGCAATCTGCTCGGCGCGCCGCCGACCGCCACGCCAGATCGCAAGGAACTCTTCGGCATGGGCTCCACGCCCAGCAGCGACCGCGCGATCTATCCGAGCAAGGCCGAGTTGCTGGCCTGGCTCGAAGCCGGCCACGCGCGACTGGTCACCGCGGTGCAAGGCGCCCAACCCGAAGTCTTCACCCAGCCAGCGCCCGAGCGAATGAGAGCCCGTTTTCCCACGATGGGGAGCTTGATCCTGGGGCTAATGACGTCGCACGAAGCGACGCATCTGGGACAGCTTTCCGCCTGGCGCAGGGCGATGGGCCTGCCGCCGGTGTTTTAATCGCGCCGGTCGTAGCGAATGCGCCGCGCTTACTGCCGCGGTTTCCTCTTTCGCTCGGGTTCTGACCTAAAGTTGGTAGGGAGCAGTGCGCGCTGGCCAGGCGGTCATGGCGGAGCTGCTCGTTTACCAATCAGTCACCGCGCCCGAGCCCGCCATGGAAAAGCCCGAACTCACCTTTTCTTCCTCCGTCGTCCCGGTGTCGAACCCAGCGGCCCCCTTGGCCCAGAACGAATGGTTCGCGCTAAGCGGCTCGCCGACATTGCCGGCCGGAAAACCTGGCGTCGAGGACCACGCGACGAAGCCGCTCTGGTCGTTGCCGTTGCCGGCGTCGGCGCGTCGGTTTCGCGTGCTCGATGTGTCGATGCTCGACATGACGTTCGACGACGCGCTGGCCCTCTGCGAATGGCTGGTATTGAATCCTGGCGATCAGCCACACACGCTGTACTATGCCAACGCCCACACGTTGAACCTGGCTTATGAAGAGCCGAGTTTCCGCGAGGTGCTGAACCGCGCGACCGTCGTCCTGGGCGATGGCACCGGCGTGCGCTGGGCCGCGCGCATGCAAGGTGTGCGCGTGCAGGCGAACCTGAACGGCACCGACCTGGTCCCCGAGTTCTTGGAAGTCACATCCGGCAAGCGGTTCGGCTATTACCTGCTGGGGAGCACGCCCGAGATCGTGGCTCGCTCGGCCGCCGTGGCGGCTGAGATGTTTCCGGGCTGGACCCAGTGCGGCTTTCACGCTGGCTTTCTGAGCGAGGCGAACGAGTCAGCCGTGATCGACGAAATCAATCGGGTAAGGCCGCACTTGTTGTTGGTGGCGATGGGGAACCCAATCCAAGAGAAATGGATCGATCGCAACCGGTCGCGACTGAACGCGCGATTGTGCATGGGGGTCGGCGCGCTGGTTGACCGCTGGGCGGGCGAGTTGATTCGCGCGCCGCTCTGGGTCCGCAAGCTCGGCATGGAATGGGCCGACATCTTGCGACGCCAACCCCACAAGTGGCAACGCTACGTGCTAGGAAATCCGAAGTACCTGTGGCGCATCGTCCAGGAACGCTGCCGGCAAATATGCACGCGGGGCTGCTGAACACCTCTCCCCCTAGTCCCTAGCCCCTCTTCTTCAGCCGATCACTTCCTTGCCCACCCACGGCTGCAGCACCTTGGGCACGCGGATCGTGCCGTCGGCTTGCTGGTAGTTCTCGATAATCGCGATCAACGCGCGGCTGATCGCCACGGCGGTGCCGTTCAGGGTATGAACGAACTGCGTTCCCTTTTCTCCCTTGCGGCGGAAGCGTATGCCCAAGCGGCGGGCCTGGTAATCGGTGCAGTTGCTCGTGCTGGTCACTTCGCCAAACTCGCCGGCTTCGCCCCGCCCCGGCATCCAGGCTTCAAGGTCGTACTTGCGATACGCCGGCCCGCCAAGATCGCCCGCCGCGATGTCAATCACGCGGTAGGGGACGCCCAACTCGTCAAAGATGCGGCATTCCAAGTCACGCAGCATTTCCAACGCGGCGTCGCTGGCGTCGGGCGTCGTGAAGGCGAACATCTCGACCTTGGTGAACTGGTGTACGCGGTAAAGCCCGCGGGTGGCGCGGCCTGCCGCGCCCGCTTCGGTGCGGTAGCAGTGACTGATGCCACAGAGTTTGATCGGCAGTTGCTCGACATCGAGAATCTGGTCACGCATCAAACCGCCCAGCGTGATTTCAGCCGTCGCCACCAGGCTGAGGTCGGTGTTCGCGATGCTGTAAATCTGGGTCTCTGGTCCGCGCGGAATATAGCCCGTGCCGTGCAGCACTTCGTTCAGCGCCAGGTCTGGAGTGATGGCGGCCGTGAAACCTTCGCCCATCAGCAATCCCACGGCCCAGCGCTGCAGCGCCAGCTCCAATAGCACGGCGTCGTTCTTCAAGAAGTAAAAGCCGTGCCCCGTGACCCGCGCGCCCCCTTCCAGGTCGATGATCCCCAGCTTCTCGCCCAGGGTGACGTGATCCAACGGCTTGAAGTCGAACTTGGGGATTGGCGCCTTGCCGCGGCGGACTTCGACGGCCTTGTCGTCGCCGGCACCCGGCGGGGCCGATGGGTGCGACATGTTGGGGATGCCGCGCTGCACCGTGTCGAGTTCCTCGGCCACGGCGGTCATCTGATGCTCGACGGCGGTCACCTGTTCGCGGATGGCCCGCCCTTCTTCCTTGCGGGCGTCGCGCTCGGCGGCGTCCTTGGCGCGGCCGATGTTCTTGGCCACCTCGTTGGCCTGGCGGTTCAGCTCGTCGGTCTTGGCTTGCAATTGGCGGCGGTCGGCTTCGAGCGCGACGAACCGGTCGACGTCGGCCTTGACGCCGCGCGCCGCGCAGTTGGCTTTCACAGCCGCGGCATTATCGACAATGAATTTGCGATCGAGCATGGCAGTCCTTTGGCCCTACTTCTGGTGTGATGCTTGCGTTGGTGGCATTTAACCCTTCTCCCCCGGGGAGAAGGTGGTGAGCGCAGCGAACCGGATGAGGGTCCACTGTCTTGGCTTTGTGCGTCGATCTCGAATGAACGATGACCCTCATCCGGCCTGTCGGCCACCTTCTCCCGGAGGGAGAAGGGTTAGCGCTGGCCGCGTGGCAATGGAGCAATAACCGATTATTTCTTCGCGCCCTTCAAGCGGCCGATGTGTTCCCAAAGCCAGGCGCTGCTCTTGATGGCGCGGTGGTAATCGGCCAGGCAGAACTTTTCGTTCGGCCCGTGCGCGCCGTCATCGTTCAGTCCCCAGCCCAGCAGCAGTGTATCGACCCCCAGCAATTCTTTGAACGTCGACACGATGGGGATCGAGCCCCCCTCGCGGACCAACACCGGCGGCGTGCCGAACCCGGCCGCGATCGCCTGCTCGGCGGCGGCCATGTACGGGCTTTCCAGCGGCGTCAAAATGCCCGGCGCGCCGTGGTGGGCCACAATCTCCATCGTGACGCCCGGCGGCAGTCGACTTTGCAAAAAGGTGCGCAGCCCGCGCTCGACTTCGGCCGGCGTCTGGTTCGGCACTAGGCGGAAGCTCAGCTTGGCGCTGGCGCGGCAGGGCAGGACCGTCTTGGCCCCTTCGCCTTGATAGCCCGAGGTCAGGCCGTTGATGTCGCACGTCGGCCGCGCCCAACGGCGTTCGAGCGTGCTGTAGCCCGCTTCGCCGCTCAGTCCGCCTACTTCCAATTGTTTGCATAGCTCGGCGTCGTCATAGTTCAGGGCCGCGAACTGTTCGCGCTCGCGCGGCGTCAGCGGCACAACATGATCGTAGAACCCTGGCACCTGAATGCGACCTTGCTCATCGACCAGCCCGCCCAGCATCTTGGCCAGCGCATTGGCCGGGTTGCTGACTGCGCCGCCGAAGATGCCCGAGTGCAAGTCCTTGGCCGGCCCGCGGAGCTTGACCTCGAAATAAGCGATGCCGCGCAGTCCGTACGTGATAGCCGGCTTGCCGGGGGCGTATTGGGCCGTGTCGCTGATCACGATCACATCGCAGGCCAGCTTGTCGCGGTTGGCGGCCACGAACGGTTCGAGGTTCTCGCTGCCGACTTCCTCTTCTCCCTCGATCAGGAACTTGAGGTTCACCGGCAACTTGCCCGCCGTGCGCAGCCAAGCCTCGGCCGCCTTCACATGGGTGAGTACCTGTCCCTTGTCGTCGGTGGCGCCGCGGGCGTAAATGTTTCCCTCGCGGCGGGCCGGCTCGAACGGCGGGGTGATCCACTCGTCCAATGGGTCGGCCGGCTGCACGTCGTAATGGCCATAGACCAACACGGTCGGCGCCCCCAGCGCACCCAGCCACTCGGCATAGATGATCGGGTGCCCCGGCGTTTCGACTTGCTCGACCTGCAGGCCCAGGGCCTGCAACTGGCCAGCGACCCAGGCGGCGGCGCGGCGCGTGTCGTTGCGATGGGCCGAAATGGCGCTGACGCTGGGAATCCGCAGCCACTGGCAGAGTTCGTCCTCAAACCGGGCGGCATGTTCAGTCAGGTAAGATTCAAACGGGGCTGGCATAGTCGTGGCGTGGGTCGTCCTGAGTGGCGTGATAAGGCTTTCGGCGTTTTTCCTGGCAATCAATGCCAGCAGTAGGCCGCGGCGATGGGCTGTAATATAATGTTCTCAGCCGGTTTGGACCATTCGTTCGCCACGCGCCCCCATGCAGCCGTCCCTGGGCGAACCTCGGTAGTCGACAGGAAAACCAACTGCCATGAGCGAAGCTGCCCAGGTTGCCGAACCTGAAACGGTCGACGAAGTCAAACAGCAGCCCAAGCCCGAGGACAAGCAAAAGTCCAAGCGGCAGCCGCGCTATCACGTGGTTCTCTGGAACGACGACGACCACAGCTACGAATACGTTGTCCGCATGCTCAAGGAGCTGTTCGGCCACCCCGATCTGAAAGGGCTGAAGCTCGCCCAAGAGGTCGATTTGCAAGGGCGAACCGTGGTGTTGACCACGACCAAGGAACATGCCGAGTTGAAGCGCGACCAGATTCATGCCTATGGCAAGGATGCGCTGATCGCCTCAAGCAAAGGTTCGATGTCGTCGTCGATCGAGCCCGAGTCATGAGCGCCGGCCCCGACGTGGTCGCGCCGCCGCGCCGGTTGGCGCCTTCCGACGCCCCGGAACCGACCTTCGCCCCCGACGCGCCGCGGTTGCGAACCGTCACGCTCGGTTGCAAGGTCAACCAGTACGAAACCGAGTTCGTCCGTCAGGGGCTGGCCGAGGTCGGCTATCGGGACGCCGGCGACGAGGAAGCGGCCGATGTCTGCTTGGTGAACACCTGCACGGTGACGCACGAAGGAGACGCCAAGAGTCGCCAGGCGATTCGCAAACTGGCCCAGCGGAACCCCGGCGCGCAGATCATCGTGATGGGCTGCTATGCCACGCGCGCGCCCGGCGAAGTGGCCGCGCTCCCCGGCGTGTCCGAGGTAATTACCAACAAGCGCGAGCTGCCCGATTTGTTGCAACGATTCGGGCTAGTCGATGTACCGACGGGCATTTCGCGATTCCGCCATCGGCAACGGGCCTATGTCAAAGTGCAAGACGGCTGCATGTTGCATTGCAGCTTCTGCATCATCCCTTCGGTTCGGCCGCAACTGGCCAGCCGCCCGATGGCCCACATCGTCGACGAGGCCCGTCGGCTGGTCGACAACGGCTACCATGAAATCATTCTCTGCGGCATCCACCTGGGGCACTATGGCGTCGAGCTGAATCGTGGCCGGCCAAAAAACGAGTGGACGCGGCTGTCGCACCTGGTCGATCGGCTGGCGCAACTGCCCGGTGACTTTCGCATTCGTCTGTCGAGCATCGAAGCCACCGAGCTGACCCACGAGCTGATCGACGTCATGCACCACTGGCCGCAAAAGGTCTGCCCGCACCTGCACGTTTCGATGCAAAGCGGCTCCGATGGCGTGTTGCGCCGGATGCGCCGCCGCTGGGGGGCGAGGCGATTCCTCGACCGTTGCCGGCTGGTCCAGTCGGCGCTTGAACTGCCGGCGCTGACCACCGACGTGATCGTCGGCTTTCCCGGTGAAACCGAGGCCGAGTTCGCCGAGACGCTGGCCGTGTGCCGCGAGGTGGGGTTCTCGAAGCTCCACGTCTTTCCGTTCAGCGCGCGGCGCGGTACACCGGCCGCCGAAATGGGCGCGCAGGTTGCGCCCGAGGCGCGGCGCGAGCGGTGCCAGCGGCTGACCGCGCTCGAAGCCGAGTTGCGCCAGCAGTACCACGCTCGGCTGCTAGGGCGCGAGCTGCAAGTTCTGGTCGAGCCGTCAACCGCGGCGCCCGCGGGGACCATGCTCGGCACCGCCTGCCGCTATGCCACGATCGCGGTCCCAGCTGGCGCGGCACGATTTGGGACGTTTGTCACGGCCCGGGCCGAACGCCAGGATGGCGAGTTGATCTACGCCACGCCGCTAGCACGCTAGGCGTGCCGCATGGCGTCAGTCGCTCTGGCAGCGCCTGGGGGGGTTTGTTACACTCCCGCCCCTTGCCTGCTCCCCGGCGCTAGCATTTGGCTGGTGGCCCCCTGCCTGCTCGTCTCATCTGCATTCCGATCTCACGCCTACTCAGGTTCCTCCGAGGCTCTATGTCCATCAGCCCCCGGTCGGTCGTGTGTCGTCTTGGATTCGTGGCGCTACTGTTCAGCGCGGCCACGGTCGCGATGGCCGAAACGCCCTGGCGCCGCATGTCGCTGTTCAAGCAGGTCGACGCCGAGCCGGGCCGGACGTACACGCTGACCGAAGAGAACGGCCCGTGGATGGTGATGGCGTATACCTTCAATGGCGACGACGCCGAGACCAAGGCCAACGAACTGGTACACGAGCTGCGCAGCCAACACGGCATGAACGCCTATGCCCATCACATGCAATTCAACTTTGACGCTGGCACGTCGAACCTGGGCGTCGATCGTTACGGTGGTCCGCGCAAGATGAAGTATCGCATCCAGCGCGCCGAGGAAGTGGCCGTGCTGGTCGGCGACTTCCCGGCGGCGGATGACTCGCAGGCGCAAAAGGCGCTGGAACGGTTGCGCTCGATGCAACCGAACACCTTGTCAAAGAACCCGATCAACGAAAATTGGGCCAAGGACCGCACGGTAAAAGGCTGGCGAGCTTTGCAGCAATCGTTCACGCGCAGCTCGAACAACGAGCCCGTCGGCCCGATGAGCCATGCCTTCATCACCTCGAACCCCAAGATTCCCGAGGGCTATTTCAAGCCCAAGGGGATCGACAAGATGGTCATCGACCTGAACAAGCCGCTCAAGCACAGCTTGCTGCAATGCCCGGGCAAGTACACGGTTCGCGTGGCCACTTTTGCCACGCCGGTGATCCCGTACGTGGCCAACGACAAGCAGAAGGAAGAAATGGCCAAGAAGGCCGTCGTCGGCACGTTGGAAGAAGCGGCCGACAAGGCGCACCGGCTGTGCGAAGCGCTGCGGGCCAAGAACTACGAGGCCTACGAGTTCCACGACCGCTATTCAAGCATCGTGACCATCGGCAGCTTCGACACCGTCGGCACGCCGCGCCCAGATGGCAAGACCGAGATCAATCCCACCATTCACAAGATCATGAACACGTTCGGCGCCGAACGCGAGCAGAAACCAGGCCAGCCGCTGAACGTCGGCAAGCCAAAGCGGATGGAATCGATCGGCGTGAACTTCGACATTCAACCGATGCCAGTCGAGGTGCCCAAGCGCACGATCGCAGCGGATTACCAACAGTATTAATTGCTCAGAAAGATTTCACCGCAAAGACGCAAAGGGCGCAAAGAAATGCGGTGGAATAGTTATCGTCAACAACGAGTGAGCAATACGCCGAGAGTACGTGAAGAATACTAACTTCTGATTTTCTTCTTTGCGCCCTTTGCGTCTTTGCGGTTCACATTTCTGCTGAATGACGCTTACGCGCTCGCCAAACGCGGCTCGGCTTGGGCTTCGCCGGCGACGGCCAATCGCGCGGTCGGTCGATCCTGGGCCGCGGTGTGCAACTCGACCTTGTTCTTGAGGCTGGTTAGCACCTTTTGAGCCGCGCGTTGGGCCAAGGTCGGATCGTTGCACTGCCGGCTCAGGTGTAACTGCACCACGTGCTTTAACCGGCCGGGCGTGGAACGCTCCAGCGCGTGGGCCAGCAAATCGGCCCCTTGCTCGTTGCTCAGGTGTCCTTCTTCGCCGAGGCAACGCTCGATCAGATAGGATGGCCGGCCGCTGTTGCGCTGCAGGTCAACGTCGTGATTGAACTCCAAGGCCAGCAGGTCGACGTCTTCCAAGGCCGCGCCGATTGGCATGTCCCAGGTGCCCAAGTCGGCGGCATAGCCCAACGACCATTCACGCTCGAACAGATCGCCCGAGCCTTCGATGCGAAAGCCGAACGTCGGCCCGCTGTCATGGCTGACTGGAAAGGCTCGGCACTGTAGCCCAGCGGTCAACTCCCAAGGCGTGTTCGCTTCATAGGTTCGCAGCAGCTTTTCCTTGTCGAGCTGGATGGCCGAGGGCGCCGACCGGCGCAGAAACTTGACATGCTCTGTATGGCAATAGAGGGGAATCCGCTGACGGAACATCAGACCCAGCGTCCGCTCGTTCCAATGGTCGCCGTGCGTATGCGTGAGCAGCACCGCCTTGACCCGGTTCCAATTCGCACCGACGCCGGCCAGCCGCTGGGCGATCGACCGCGGCCCCAGGCCCAAGTCGAGCAGCACGCCGAACTGGCCGGCCTCCAACAGGCTGCAATTGCCCGAGCTGCCGCTGGCCAGAACGGTGAGGTGAGTTGCCATCGAAAAAGCGTCCTTGCTGCGGGGGGCGAACGAGTTCGATTGAGGGGAAACAGTTGGGGTCGGTAACATCCGTGGTCGCGCCGCGCGCGCGGGATTCGATTATCACGCCATCGGTCCCGGCCTGCAATTCGTTCGATGGGGGGCGTCCGTGGTCAGTTGTCCGTAGTCCGTTGTTTTCCGCTTCGTGCCCGTTGCTGGCAGGTGGCTGCAAGTCGCCTCCTGCAACTGATAACTGACAACGGACAACCGCCTTCCCTAGCCTCTAATCCCTAGTCCCTAGCCC
Organism: Planctomycetota bacterium; assembly: GCA_018242585.1. Taxonomy (NCBI): domain Bacteria; kingdom Pseudomonadati; phylum Planctomycetota; species Planctomycetota bacterium. The sequence continues at coordinate 35,548 of JAFEBQ010000043.1, read as the reverse complement.
CTCTTCCCCCCGCCCCTTGGCGAGGTGGCGGCCGATTTCTATACTACGAGTCCCCCTGGGGCCAGCGGCCCACCGGGGCACGCCTCCCTAGCTCAATTGGTCAGAGCATCTGACTCTTAATCAGAGGGTTCCCGGTTCGAGTCCGGGGGGGGGCACTCGATTGGTGGAAAGCACGAGAGCCGTCGAATTCGTCGGCCGCGATTGCCCGGTCCACGCCCGCCAGCCCGCCCAGTCGCGGGCTTTCTTTTTGCGCGGTCGCACAGCCGCGCGGCGCTCGCGTTGATCATGCTCTCTCCGATCGGCGTCATTCGCCGGGCCGGTCAATCTGCCAGCGCCGTGGCCCCGCTGTCCATCGCGCGGCCGCGAACGCAAAGATCGCTCGTGTTCCTAAACCTCTTGTCGCCACTGGCATTGCGAACGCGACCGGCTGAATTCCGCCACCGATCAGCCAGCCAGCTTTCCCGCAGGGGCATATAATTGCCGCGCCGAAAGTCGCGGCTTGGATCTGATCGGCGTCGATGCTTCAAGCGGGCGTTTTCGGCGGTGATGCCTGACGTCATTCGCTTCTCTCACCGACGTAGGAGTACTTGCAATGCTACAGCGCATTCTGGACAACCGTGCGACGTGGACGGCCGCGGGACTGATCGCAGGTTTGGCACTCAGCTTCGCTTGGTCGCCGCGAAACCTGCAGGCGGTGGCCACCGATCGTGGCGAAAACTTCGCCCTCAGCACCGGCACCTGCGACGACACGACCGAAGCAGTTTTCACGCTCGATTTCTTGACGGGCGATTTGAACGGCGCCGTCGTCCATCCGGTGACCAAGGGTCTGGCGGCAATCATGCATCACAACGTGCTCAAAGACCTGAAGATCGAGGCCGGCAAGCAGCCCAAGTTGCTGATGGTGACGGCGCGGGCCGATCTGCGCCCGTTCAACGGTGTTCAGATGGGGCAATGCATCTTGTGCATCGCCGAACTCAATAGCGGCATGATGGCCTTGTATGGATTCCCCTACAGTCCAGCCGTGACCAACAACCGGACGGGGACGCCGCTCAGAATGGATTTCATCCCGTTGCAAGTGACGAATATTCGCAACACCCAGGTCCGTGGCCAATAACGCCGCCGAGGTTGCGGCGTTCTATCATTCGACTTGCCGACGGTAAAAGAGCGAACGCTTGACTGGCGAGCGGCCGGTCGCCGCGTACCCCTGGGCATTGTGCCAAGCCTCGCGCCGAACGGCTGATCGGGCTCGCCGTGGCGAATCGGCTCAATTCAGCCGGTCGACGAGGGCGGTGGCTGGGGACGATTTCGGCTGGCGGACGCCAACCGGCGCCTTGGCCGAAGCGGGGACGGCGTTGCGCCAGCGAACGGTAAGCATGGGCTTGTTTTGGATGAAAATACGCTGTTGATGCGGAAAACGCCGGCGCAGCTCGGCGCGAAGCCGGTCGGGCAGCCCCACTTGCGACACCGGTGAGAAGTTCTTCATCACAATGACACGGACCCCGCGTTTGTCGAGCATCGCCAGCAAGCGCCGGTCCCGATTGGGCGAACCGTAGTCCTGATCGAAAATGTCGTAGAAGGTTCGGGTCGCATTCGGGTGCCCACTGAAGAAATAGGCCTCGGGGAAATCGGGCAGCGCCAGAATCGGCTCGCCAGGGGACGCATGGCGATCGATCTCTTCGATTAGCGCCTCGTAGGCTCGCGCCGAGGGGCGGTCGTAATAAATGGCGCCGCGCGAGGTTCTGACAATCGTGTCGCGGTTGTCGGGTTCAAACCGTTCACCGTACAACGGCGCCGCGCCACGCGCCACCCAGACAATGGCAAAGACCGCCAGGCCGATGCCCAAGCAAGCGGTTGGCCAAACTCGACGGGGGGTAAGCAGGGCCAGGGCCATGCCGCCGGCGGCGATCAGCACCGGGGCGGCATAGAGCAGATAAATCCCATGTGCCAGCGGAAACTGGACCCAATTAAAGGTGGAAGCCACGGCAACCATCAAGAACAGCGGCAAGCAGCGCTGGGCGTCGGTCTGTTGCTGCTCGGCCGTCCGTCGATCGTGACGTTGTCGATACAACATGCATACCAGCACGATCGCCGCCGCCAGCGGCACCAGGCGCAGCGCCGACCAGACTCCGGAATTCACCGTGGCGATACCGCCAGCGACAATCACCGCCACGCTCCACAGCCAGGGCAACGCACGCCCCAGCCGTGGCATCCCAGGTTTAATGGCGACAAACATCATCAGGCAGGACAAGACCACGATCAACGCGCCGACCAGCAGATCGTCCAGTTGCAAGGGGCGATGGAACTCGCTGTGCGACAATCGCATGAACGGAGTCACGAACACGCCCACCAGCCATTCATCGACGCTGCGCGTGGCAAAATACGGAATCAAGAACAACGCCACGGGCACGCAGAACCCCACGGCAAAGCACGCCCCCGCTCGCGCGATGCGCCAGAATCTTCCCTTGGCGTCGCAATGCCGAAGTCGGAATTCGTTCCAGATCAAAAACTGGGCCAGCAACGTCGGCGGCAGCACGAACACGATCAACTCCACCAGGCGGAACTTGCCCAAGAGCAGCCAGCCCGCCGCGGCGACAAAGGCAACCAAGCCGCCGATGATCACCCCCGAGCCAATCGTGGCGCGGGGAGTGCGATGGCTCGGGTGAAGCTCGGTCTGCAATTGTTCGGCAAAGATCACAAACAAGGCGGCACTCGCGGCAAAGTAGAGCCCCACCACTTTGAACAGCAGCGAGACCCCGCAACACGCGCCGGCGATCAGCAACATGGTCCGCTCGGACGTGCGGGCATAGCGCAACAGCGCCGCCGCGCCAAACAGCGCCAAAAACAGGTTGTACCAGCTTGGCATCGGTGAAAAGTAATTGGGCACGCTCCAAACAAACGCCGCCAGCGTGGTCACCAACGCCGACCCGATTGAGAGCGTGTGACGCATCAGCCCATACAAGGTTAAAAAGCCGGCCACCGAGAGCGGAATCAGCGGCAAACGCATCGATTGTATGCTGACCCCGAAACAGCGAAAGGCGCCGGCATTCACCATGCTCAACAGCCCCGTGTAGGGTCCGTCGAAGTCACGATGTGGAAGTTGATGCTTGAGGACTCGTTCAGCCGCGTGTCCCAGCGCGCCAGTATCGGAAGGGATGACGCCGTCAGCCATGTGTTGCGCCAGCCTGACCGTGACTGTCAGCGTTATCAGGACAACGATTCCCCAATTGAGCCAGGCCGATTGGCGCGCCGCGGAACAATCCGTGCCCGATTCATTGGCGGATAGGCTCGGCGGCAGGGGGCAAGCGTGTGCCATGCGTTCTGATTGAGCGAGGAGAAGCAATCATCTCGCACCGCGACCCCGCCAATGGCGCACGCCACGCCGAGATATTAACGGGGACGCGACGCAGTCTATTGGGGCATCAAGGCGAAACGCCTTCACGGGCACAAAGGCAAATCAAGACAAACACTGATGAGCGTGGGCGGTAAGATCGCACATCGCGTGCCAAGGCCGCGCGGCCCCGGAAACCGGCGTAAACAACGGAGATTTCCAGGTACGGCGCAGGAGAAGAGGGAACCGCGAGCGAGCGCACGCGACAAGGCGTCGCGTTGGAACGCCCAGTCCGTCATTTCTGTCGTATGCACTTTCAGAGACAAGCCGCGGAGGGGCGACACGCCGCCGGTCAATTGGAACGCTTCGAACAGTCGCGGCCATGGGCCCCGGCGGACGCTCGGCTGAATGGGCCCGACCAGGAGTCGAGCTGCTCGATGTCGAGGGTTTGCCCTTGGTGGCAATCACGTTCGGCCGCGATGAGGGCTGGCGCTAACATTGCCCGGCCGACGCCAACCATGCCACGCTGCCGCCGGCGCGTGTTTGCGCGGCATGCGTAAACTTTCACTGCTCTGCCAGAACGGGAATCGGCCACTCGCCGTCAAAGATGAACGCTCCGTCGCGGAAGAAAATCGACGTGCAGCGTTCCAGCATCACGCCGGGCGCGTAGCCGTAAAACTCGACGTGTTGAAAGCCCGAGTCGCGGAACATCTCCCAGAAGTGGAAGCCCTCGGAATCGTCACAGATGATGATCCCGCGCGGCGCGACGTATCGCTTGGCTACCTCGACCAATTCCATCCGGAACAGGCCGTCGATCACGATCACGTCAAACTGCTGGATCGGGTAACCGGCCAGCGTCTGTTCCACCTCGGCCACGCAGCGCTCCGGGCTGGCCAGCGTAATCAGCCGCAGATCGACGTTGGCCGGCATCGCCGGCAGCAGCTTCTTGTACCAGGCGGGGCTTTCTTCCAGGGCCAGGATGCGGGCCGCACGCTCGCTCCACCAGAACGTCGATTGCCCCGCGCCAAACTCCAGCACGTGCTTGCCGGCATAGGTCCGCTGGCTTAAGAGGTCGATCGCGGGGTACGTGTACCAGGGGATCGGCTTGCCGTCGCGCGCGACGGCGGCCATCTTGAACGAGCTGCGAAAATGCCCGCTGCGCCAAGCAAAGCGCAGCGGCGTGAGCAGCGCCGTCACCGTGCTGCGCAGCAAGTTGCTGACCGACCGAGGCAACAGGCGGCGCAGCGGCGCGAAGGCCCGATGCAACACCGTCTGGGTCATGGCTGCCCGACTTGCGCTTGACGCTCGGGCGCGGGCTGCGGGCTCGGCTTGGGTGGCGCCGCGCGCGGCGCGGCGTCGACCGGGCGGTGTCGCGGGTTCTCGGCCTTGAAATCGCCCAGGCTCGCCCAACGCGTGTGCTTGTCCAGGTCGACCTCGGCCACGGCCAGCGTGCCCCACTCCTTGGCCTGGGCCAGCGGTTGCCCGTCGTGGCCGAAGATGGCCGAGATCATCCACTTGCTCGACACGTCGGTGTAGGTCGCGCTGACGACGTAGACATGGTTTTCACAGGCCCGGGCCGCCGCCAGCAACGGGTTGCAACCGGCCACGGGCCACGCGATCACCTCGGCGCCATTGTTGGCCAATTGACGCGCCACCTCGGGAAAGAATCCGTCGTAGCAGATCATCATGCCCACGCGGCCGAAGCGCGTTTCAAACACCGGGTACTCGTTGCCCGGCTGCACGCCCAATTCGATCTCGGAGCGGGGCAGTGTGACCTTGCGGTACTTGCCGATGATTTCGCCGTCGGGGCCGATCAGCACCGACGTGTTGTAGATCAGCTTGCCTTCGCGCTCGACGATGGCCGGCACGAGGTGCATGTGATGCTTCTTTGCCAGCGCGCCGAAGTATTCGGTCGACGGACCGGGGACTGGCTCCGAAACGTCGGCCATCGCCAGCCCAGTCCCCATCCAAGTAAGCGACTCGGGCAAGACCAGCAAGTCGACGCGCTGCTCGGCGGCCTGGGCGATGATCGGCTCGAAGAAGCGTCGGTTCCCGTCGGGTGTCTTTTCGGCGCTCTTGGGCACGGCATGAACCGCGGCCAGTCGGACGATCCGCCCGGTGGGCCGCTCGGTTTCCGTGAACGACAAGTCGCAATAGGCCACGCGCCCGCCGGTCCAAAGCAGGTGCAACTCGAGCACCGCGTGGCGCGCGGCCGACGGCGCGCGGTAGGTGTCGGCCAACTCGGTCCAGCCCTCGGCATCGGTCGCGCGGTCGGTGGGGTACTCGGGCTCGGCACGGGGCGTCGGCGAGCGGTCGTAGCGAACCGCGGGGCCGGGCTCATCGTGACGAACCGGCTTGCCGTTGGCGTCGATCCACAGCACACGGGCCCAGGCCGAGCGACGCGGCACGTCGACCGCCGTGGTGCGACGCAGGACGTGGAAGCGGTAATACTTGCCACCCTCGACCGGCATGCTCGTCGTCCACCAGCCGTGCGCTCCGTCGAACCCGGCGGCGTCGATGGTCAGGGCCGGCGCACCGCCGTGGCCGGCGTGGGCATCGAGCGCGAAGCGGGGCTTGATCTCGTCGCGAGGCGCGTTGGTTGTCCAACTCAGCGAACTGAATTCAGTCTTTTCGTCCGCTCGCAACGACGTGGCAAACAGCAGCGCGGCAACGCAACTTAACACGCGGCTCAGGCTCGACGGCGATCGCATGGCAAGTCCTCGCGGGAAGGCCGGGAGAGTTCGTCACCCGGGATGGTGGCAAGTGGGGCAAGCGGTTCAGGACCAGCGGCCCTGGACCACGCTCGGGCAGGCCCCCACATTCTAAACTCAGTCCGGACGAGAACGCCAACAATCGGTGGCCAATGCGGTCGGATTGGCTGTTCAGTCGGCGTACCCGAAGGGGCGACTTGCTCGCAATGGGTCGTGATTCGCGCTAGTTTTGCGCCGCGTTGGGCGCGGGAACCGGGATCAACCGGGGCGTGGGCAATCGCGCGGCCAGCACCGCGCCATGGCGGCCGCGGATCGCCTGGAAGTTGTGGCGGAGCAGGGCGTGCAACTCGGCCGGCGGGTCGAGCGCCAGCCAGCGCTGGGCCAGCACGTGCATCGCGGCATGAAACTGCTTCTCACTCGGCCCGTGGGCGTAGCAGCGGCCGTGCTCGTGGCGGCGGATGTCCCCGTTGAACGTCGGGCCGATGTGCCACAGCTCGTGACAGACCGTGGCCAGCTTCTCGTCGTAAGACAAGTCGAGAAACCGGGGCAGGTAAAAGCTCAGCAGATACAACATCTCGCGACCCGCTCGGTCGTGAATGGGACGCACGCGGTAGGGACGGCCGCGGCGGATCGTTTGCACGGCACCATCCTTGAAGCGCATCGGCGTGAGCGAAGCCTGGACGCCGTAACGCCCCGCGCGGCGCGTCTGGCAGCCGCGCAGTGCGACCCGCGACATGTCGATGTGCCGGAACTCCGGTAGCCGAACCGTGATGTCCTGGCAGAGCCGGCGCATGTAGCCGGTGAAGTCAAAACCGGCTGGCGCGGCGAAACTGACTAGTGAAGCACCCTCTACTGGCGGAGCAGGGGAGGGGGCTGCGGAATGGCTGGCAGCGTCGCTTGAGTGCGACACGTCGCGACGTCGGCGAGGCCCTTCCGTGGCCATGCTCGCTGCTCCTGCGTGGCTGGCAGCCCCCAGTCGACAAACCGCGGGCTGCTTACGTTGCCGATTCTTCGGGTTCGATGGCCGGGGCCACGGCGCCGCGCGGGGCGCGGTCGTTGGCGCCTACCAACTCGATCAATGCCCGCGTGCCGTTATCGCCCAGGCGCGGCTTGGCCAGCCGCAGAATCCGGGTGTAGCCGCCGTTGCGATCGGCGAAGCGCGGAGCGATGTCGTCGAACAGAATCCGCACGGCCTGCTTGTTGCCGACCATTACCAGCACGCGCTTGCGGGCCTTGACATCCGGCGCGATGGCCTTGTTCCACAGCTTCCACTGCTCGCCCTTGCGCCAGGCCTTCCAGGCGTCGGTGCCGCGCTCGGCGTCGGTAGTGTACTTCTCGGCTTCGGCGCGAACCGCCAAGCTCTTGCGAGCGATGGTGATGCACTTCTCGATGATCGGCCGAGCTTCCTTGGCCTTTTCGAGTGTGGTCACGATGCGACCACGAACCTTGGGCTTGTTGGCGTCCAACTCGGCGTTCCGTTCGGTGAGGAACAGGTTTGCCGCCAGGCTGCGCATCAAAGCGCGTTGGTGCGGGGGAGAACGATCGAAGGCACGACCTTTACGACGATGACGCATGGCAGATTCCGTTGAGTCGCCACGGGGCCTGGTCCACACGCTGGTGAGTCGGCGCCGCCGGCAAACTTCCTTGAGACAGCTTGGTTGCTAAAAGGTGCGATTAAACTCCGCTGGGGCTGGGCAACCGCATGCCCAGTCGCAGTCCGAGCTCGGCGAGCTTCTCACGCACTTCGTTGAGCGTGGTTTCGCCAAAGTTGCGGACGTCGAGCAGCTGGTCCGGCGAGCGACCGACCAGCTCGCGAACCGAGGTGATATTTTCCGATTCCAGGCAGTTGGTGGCACGCACCGAGAGGTTCAGCTCCGCGATGTTCATGCCTAATTTGCTTTCCAGCGCCGGGTCGATGCCAATCGAAGCCGACGAGCGGCTTTCGGCGTGGACCTGGCTGCCCAGCTCGCTGTATTGAACAAACGGGTTCAAGTGCTTGCGCAGGATCTTGGCCGCTTCGATCAACGCCGCTTCGGGATGAATCGAGCCGTTGGTCCAAATCTCGAGCGTGAGCTTGTCGTAGTTGGTCTTCTGACCAACGCGGGTCTCTTCGATTTCGTAGCGGACGCGGATCACTGGGCTGAACACGGCGTCGACCGGGATGATGCCGATCTCTTGCACATTCGGGCTGTGCTCGCTGGCCGGGACGTAACCGCGGCCGTTCTCGACGACCATTTCCACTTCAAATGGCACATCGGCCGTCAGCGTGGCCAGGACGTGATCCTTGTTGATCACTTCGACCTGGTCGTCGGTCTGGACATCGGCGCCGGTGACGACACCCTTGGTATTCTTCTTGATGTGGACGACGCGCGTGCTTTCGCCGTGGTTCTTGACGACCAGCGCCTTGACGTTCAACACGATGTCAGTGACGTCTTCGACCACGCCCGCGATGGTGGTGAACTCGTGCTGCGCGCCATGCAGCTTAACTTGGGTAATCGAGCTGCCCTCCAGGCTCGACAACATGATCCGACGCAGGCTGTTGCCAATCGTCACGCCAAAGCCGCGCTCAAACGGCTCGGCCACGAACTTGCCGTAGGTCGACGACAGCGTCTTGGTGTCGCAGGTGACGGCACTGGGAAGCTCCAAACCGCGCCAACGAATACGCATTGCAAATCTCCAACAGGTAAAATCGCGAGCGGCACTACTTCGAGCACAACTCGATGATCAACTGGACTTCGATCGGAAGCGACACATCAAACGCCTCGGGCAAGCGAACCACGCGCCCCTCGGGCACGGCGCTCTGGTTCTTCAAGCCCTCGTCGTCGCGAGCCAGAAAGTCGGGAATCTGGCGTTCGTTTTCGGCCACGGCGGCGTGAATCAACTGCAAGCTCTTGGCCCGGTTCTTGGCGCGAATGACATCGCCGGCCTTGACCAGGTAGCTGGGGATGTCGACGCGGCGGCCGTTCACGGTGATGTGCCCGTGGCCAATCATCTGGCGGGCCTGGGCGCGGCTGTTGCCAAAGCCCAAGCGGTGGACAATGTTGTCGAGCCGGCGTTCGAGCAGACTCATCAGCGTGTTACCCGTGTTGCCGCGCGAGCGGGACGCTTCGGCGAAGTAGGTGCGGAACTGCCGCTCGAGCACGCCGTAATAGTGCTTGACCTTCTGCTTCTCGCGCAAGTGGATGCCGTAGTCGGTCAGCTTGGGGCGGCGCTGATTGTGCATGCCGGGCTGAGTATTGCGGCGGTCGATCGCGCACTTGGGGCTGTCGCAACGGTTCCCCTTGAGGAACAACTTCATCCCTTCGCGACGACAGAGGCGACAGACAGGTCCAGTGGTACGAGCCATTGCTGCTTTTTCTCAAAAACGATGAACGATGAATGACAAACGCTAAATGCGAAGGCCGGCGGGAAGCCGCGAGCGAATGAATCGCTCGCGACCGTTGCTACACGCGGCGCTTCTTCGGCGGGCGGCAGCCGTTGTGCGGCAGCGGCGTGACGTCTTCGATCGACTTCACGGTCAGGCCGGCGGCTTGCAGCGCGGTGATCGCACTTTCGCGACCCGAACCCGGCCCCTTTACCCGGACTTCAACTTCCTTGACGCCAAACTTGCTGGCCTTCTCGGCGGCTTGCTGCGCGGCGCACTGGCCGGCGAACGGCGTGCTCTTGCGGCTCCCCTTGAAGCCGCTGGTGCCGCCGCTGGCCCAACAGAGCGTGTCGCCCTTGGTGTCGGTAATCGTGACCGACGTGTTATTGAACGTCGCCTTGATGTGGACGACGGCCAAGGTCACATTGCGGCGGACCTTGCGACGCTTACTAGCTGCTGCTGCAACACCCACGGAAAACCTCGCTCACAAAACGAAACCGATTTCGATCAAGCCACGGCGGCGACTGACGAGTTGGCCAGTCGCGAATACTTCATAGCGCCGTTACTTCATGTCTTTGACGCCCTTCTTGCCGGCGACCGTCTTCTTGGGGCCCTTGCGCGTGCGGGCGTTGGTCCGCGTGCGCTGGCCACGCACCGGCAGCCCGCGACGATGACGCGAGCCCCGATAGCTGCCAATATCCTTGAGCCGGGCGATGTTCTGCCCCACCTGGCGGCGCAACTGACCTTCGACGACATAGTCCTTGTCGAGCAAGGCCGCCATCCGCGCGACTTCGTCTTCGTGCATTTCGCGAGCGTGGCGCTGCGGATCGACACCCGCCTTCACACACAGCTCGCGCGCCACCATGGGACCGACGCCGTACAGGTACTGGAGCGAAATCCAGGTCGGCTTGTCGGCGGGAATATCAACACCCATCAAACGCGGCATGACTTGATCCTTGCTGAGCGGCGAGCCGAGCGATGTTCACTCGACCACGCGGCTGCGACGACGAAGTTGTTTTGACTTGGTTTCTAGGAAGCGGAACCGCGAATCGGCAACCGACTCGTCACCCCAAAGGCGATTAACACCCCACGGGCAGTTAACACCCCACAGGCAATCAACCCTGACGCTGCTTGTGACGCGGGTTTTCACAAACCACGAACACCACGCCACGGCGACGGACGAGCTTGCACTTGTCACAGATGGGCTTCACGCTGGCACGAACTTTCACGATCAATCTCCCACCAACCGATCGCGGCGCATGGCCCGAGGCAGTTGGCTGTCTTCAATTACGGAACTTGTTTCGCTATCCGATATGGGTAACCGACTTACCCCTCGACCGACGACGGCATCAACACCCGACAAAAGCTGCCGGATGGCGCACGGAACCTGGTCGAAAGCGGGTCATTCTAATGGCGCGAGCCCCCGCCCTACAAGCCCTCGAAAACCGAGATTTTTGGCAAATCCAGGGGAGCCGCGGCGGTGGCCACTCGTCCGGGGAGCGGGACTGGGCAAAGTTTGCCGGGCCGCCTGCTAGCGGGAGTTTGTCAGGTCGGACAACGCTGGATTCCAAGCACCAAAGGTGCGGCACCATACCAGCGTGGGGCAACGCCCCACGTTCGGGCAAGCATCGGAATCTTAAGGGCTGAAAGCCCGACCCATTTCCGGTGTGGCGCGCAAACCAGGTTCGATGGAGCGGGCTTTCAGCCCTTACGGAATACCGGTTCGGGGCGACTCCTGGGGCGTTGCCCCAGGCTGGTATGGAACGGGCCTTTGGCCCTGAAATGAAATGACGTGCGCATGCCCCCGGCCGTTGACCGGGGGCTAACGGGCGGATGAAAGCGCTTTGCCGCTCTAGCCGGCCAGTCGCTGGCACGCAGGGTGGTCGGGCGCGGCCGTCAGCGGCACGGGGCCGTCCTTGGTGATCGCGATCGTGTGCTCGAAGTGGGCGCTCGGACGCCCATCGACGGCCACTTGCGTCCAATGGTCCGACAGCCCCTTCACTTTCTTGGTCCCCATGTTGACCATCGGCTCGACGGCGACGACCAGTCCCGTGCGCAATTCAAAATCGCCGCCGCGACGCAATTGCGGGCTGACAAAGTTGGGCACTTGCGGATCTTCGTGCATCTCGCGACCAATGCCGTGGCCGACGAAGTTCTCGACCACGAAGAAGCCGGCGTCTTTGACGAAGGCGTCCATTTCGCGGGCCACTTCGCTCCACCGCTGCTTCTTGCCCATCAGATCGATGGCCAACTCCAGCGTGCCGCGCGTGACGTCCAGCAGCCGCTGCACTTCCGGGTGGACCTGGCCCACGGGGTGCGTGATCGCGCTGTCGCCGCACCAGCCTTCGAGCTTGCAACCCGTGTCAATGCTGACGACGTCCCCTTCGACCAACTTGCGCGGGCCAGGAATGCCGTGGACCACTTCCTCGTTGACCGAGATACACGTCACCGCGGGGAAGGGAACCTTGCCGGGCACGCCCTTGAACAACGGGACGGCATGCTTTTCGGCAAAGAACCGCTCGATGGCGGCGTCGATCTCGCCCGTGGTGGCGCCGGGACGGACCAGGCGCGCGGCGATTTGATGGGCCTCCCAGACGACGAGGCCGGCGCGGCGCATGCAAGCGATTTCACGAGGCGAGCGTAGCGTAATCACACCAGGTCACTTTCCCAGATCGAGGCGGCGGCTGACGATCTGCTTAATATCGTGAAAAACGTCGTCGGGCAAGCGTTGGCCGTCAATTGTTTCAAGCAATCCTCGCTCGCGGTAGTGTGCAAGGACCGGCGCCGTTTCCTGGCGGAATGCCTGCAAGCGAGCGGTAAACACCCGGGGCAGGTCATCCTCGCGACCGCGACCGGCCGCGCGACGCCACAACTCGTCGTCGTCAACCGTTAGCCCGATCACCAGCCGCAACGCCCCGCCAACGGCGGCCAATCGCTCGTCGAGCGCCCGGGCCTGGGGCAACGTGCGGGGGAAACCATCGAATAATACGCCCTGGGCGCACTCGGGGCGAGCCAATTGCTCATCGACGGCGGCCAGCACGATGGGGTCCGGAAACAGTTGGCCGGTTTCGACCAGCGGCTCAACCGCGATGCCGGCCGGAGTGCGGTCGCGAATCGCCTGGCGCAAGATTTCGCCAGTCGACAAGTGCGGCACGTTCAGCCAGCGGGCCAGGCGCGCGGCCTGGGTTCCTTTGCCCGAACCCGGCGGCCCGAGCATAGCAAACCAAATCGGCGACGATGTGCCGTGGGGCGCGCGAGCGCCGCCGGCCAAAGGACGAAAGTCATCCACGCTGCTGGCCGCTTACGCCTTTTCGAGCAGGCCGCGATAGTTGCGCATCACCAGGTGGCTGTCGATCTTTTGCACCAGGTCGAAGGCCACGCTGACGGCGATCAGCAAGCTGGTGCCGCCGTAGAAGCTGGCCATTTGCGCATCGACCATCGGGAAACTGCTCGACACCAACATCGGCGCGATGGCCACCAACGACAAGAAGCCGGCGCCGACGTACGTGATGCGGACCATCACCTTTTCCAGGTAATCAGCCGTCCGCTTGCCGGGGCGATAGCCGGGAATGAACGCGCCGTAGCTCTTCAGATTCTCCGACACGTCCTTGGGATTGAAGCTGATGGCCGTCCAGAAGTAGCAGAAAAAGAAAATCATCGCCACGTACAGGATGTTGTGCGTCCACGACGTGTACGAGCTAAAGGCGTCGGCCAGCATGTTGTTCAGCTTGGTGCCCCAGTTGGCCGCCATCCACTTGAACAGCATGGTCGGGAACATCAACAAGCTGCTAGCGAAAATGATCGGCATGACGCCGGCCTGGTTCACCCGCAACGGCAGGAACTGACGATTGCCGCCATAGACGCGGCGGCCGCGGACGTGCTTGGCGCTTTGCGTGGGAATGCGCCGCTGGCCTTGCGTGATAAACACCACGCCGACCACGACGGCAACGAACAGCACGATCAGCACCAACAGCACCTCGATCCCCATTTGGCCCGAGGTGCCCAACTGCAACCCTTCGGTGATCAGCGGCTTGATGATCTTGCCGATCCAGACGCTCGGCATGCGGGCCAAGATACCGGCCATGATCAGCAGACTGATGCCGTTGCCAATGCCGAACTCGTCAATCTGCTCGCCCAGCCACATCAGGAAGATGGTGCCGGCGGTCATCGTGATGACGGCAAAGAAATACCAACTCAGCCGTAAGTGCTCGCCGTCCAGAAACTGGGGCCGGATCATCGTCTTGCCTGGCGCGCCGTCGCCGACCAGGAAGTTCACGTACCACAAGCTCTGGCCCAAACAGAGAAACACGGTCAGATACCGCGTGTATTCGTTGATCTTCTTGCGGCCGCTTTCCCCTTCTTTCTGCAACTCTTCGAGCGGCTTCCAGACCGTGCCCAGCAATTGAAAGATGATCGACGCCGAGATGTACGGCATGATCCCCAGGCCGAAGATCGTGGCGTTGTCCAAGTCGGTGGCGGCGAAGGTGGCCACGGTCTCGAGCATCTTGCCGAGGCCGCCACTGTCGGACTGGAAGAAGTCCTTCATCTTCACCGGGTCGACAATCAACAACGGCACGTGCGAGCCGACGCGATAAATCGCCAGGAACAGCAGCGTCAGGAAAATCTTCTGGCGCAGCTCGGGAATGGTGAAGATGACGCGGACTTTTTCGAACATGGCAATCGCATCCGTACTGGCTGGGTGGCGGTCATGGGTTGGCGCCAGTGCGCCGGCCCCCTCGATCGCCACGTGTTAAGGCCGATGAAGCCATCAGCTTACCGCGATTGCCAGATGCGGCCAAGCGGAACCAGGCTTCGTAGGTCAGGTACCCTGTACCTGACAATGGTGCTTACCACCGGCTACGAATGTCAGGTACGGGATACCTGACCTACCAAAATCGGCTTCCACCCAGGCCGCTGGCGGTGCTTACTGCTGCGGCGGCGTGCGACGCTTCATCTTGTTCTTGACGACCGGCTTTGGACCCGCGATCACAATCGCTTCGCCGCCGGCTTGCTTGATCTTTTCCAGGGCCGTGGCGCTGAACTTGTGTGCGTGAATCTTCAGCTTCTTGGTCAGCTCGCCGTCTCCCAGAATCTTGATCTGGTCGAAACGTCCCTTGGCCAGGTCGCGCTCTGCTAGCACGGCCGGGGTGACTTCGTCACCGTTGTTGAACGTCGCGTCCAGGTCCGACACGTTCACGGCATAGACCGTCAGGGCCCACTGATTCGTGAAGCCGCGCTTCGGAATCCGGCGCGACATGGGCATCTGGCCGCCCTCGAACTTGGGGTGCATGGCCCAGCCGGCGAGTTGCCCTTGGCCCTTGTGGCCGCGGCCCGACGTCTTGCCCTGGCCCGAGCCCGGACCACGACCGACGCGCGTCAGCTTCTTGCGCTTCTTGATGCCACGGTTGATATCGCTCAGGTTCATGACAAGCTCACTCCTCGCAAGCGTTCAACATCGGCTCGCGTCCGCAGGTTTTCCAACGCCGAGATGGCGGCCTTGACCAGGTTGGCCGGATTGGGCGAGCCGAAGCTCTTGGTCAAAATATCGTGAATGCCAGCCGCTTCGCAGACGGCACGCACGCTGGCCCCCGCCTTGACGCCCGTGCCCGGGGCGGCCGGAATCAGCACCACGTGCGCCGAGCCATAGCGGCCTTCGATCACGTGGGGAATCGTCGCGCCGTTCATCGGCACGGTGATCAGACGGCGCGAACCGTCCTTGACGGCCTTTTCGACGCTCGGCGGCACTTCGTTGGCCTTGCCGTGACCCCAGCCGACGCGACCCTTGCCGTCGCCGACGACGACCATGGCCGAAAAGCTGAAGCGGCGACCACCCTTCACCACCGCGGCGCAGCGGCGAATGCGGACGACCTTCTCCATGATCTCGCCCTTGCCTTCGCGCTGGGCGGCGGCCATGTTCTCGCGCTTCGAATCGCGCTTGCGAGAGTCGCCTCCACCACTGCCACCTGATACACGTGAAGCAGCCACTGCGTTTGCTCCGACTAAGTTGGGTTAATCTGCTTTGTATTGTGCGTGATTGTTATCTTTGATTTGCGCGCGATCTTTCGCTTGCGCCGTCGGCTTAAAAGCTCAAACCTGACTCACGCGCGGCTTGGGCCAGGGTGGCAATGCGGCCGTGGTACTTGTACTCGCCTCGGTCAAAGGCCACTTCCTTGATGCCGGCGGCGATCGCGCGCTGGGCGATCAACTGGCCAATCGCCTTGGCGGCGTCCTTGTTGCCGCCGTACTTGATGCTGCTGTCTTTTTCGTTCGTGCTGGCCGCAACCAGCGTCGTGCCCGCGGCATCGTCGATGATTTGGGCGTAGGTGTGCTTGTGGCTGCGGAACACGCACAACCGCGGCCGGGTGGTGTTGCGCTTGATTTGATTGCGCACGCGCCAGCCGCGACGCATCCGTTGACGATAAATGGTTTTTTCGTGATTCATGGCCGGAGCCTCGAGATTGACCAGCTAAACCGCACGCCTCAGGCGGCGCGACACGCCGCAAGTGACGCCTTGCGAATGTTCTCTGACGTGTTTGCTTGTTTACTTCGTAACTGCCTTGCCAGCCTTGCGGCGGACGACTTCGCCTTCGTAACGGACGCCCTTGCCCTTGTATGGTTCGGGCTTGCGGGCGGCCCGCACTTCGGCGGCGAACTGACCGACCTTCTGCTTGTCGATGCCGTTGATCACGACATGCGTCTGATCGGGGCAAGTGACCTTCAGGCCGGCCGGAATCTCAAAATGGATTTCGTTGGCAAAACCGACGCGCAACTGCAGCGTGTTCTTCTGGATCGCGGCCAGGTAGCCGACGCCGACGATTTCCAACTTCTTGGTGTACCCATCGGTCACACCCACGATCATGTTGGCGACCATGGCCCGGGTCAGCCCGTGCATGGCGCGGCTTTCGCGGTTGTCGACCTTGCGGGCGATTTCCACCTGCTTGGCCGAGTCGTTGACGGTGAACGTGACCTCGGGGCGCAGCTTCAAGTCGAGCTTGCCGAGCTTGCCTTCAACGGTCAGCACGTCGCCGGCGACGTTGAACTTGACGCCTGCGGGAAACTTGACCGGTTTCTTGCCGATACGTGACATGGCGGTTGCCTTCGCTAATTCGATTCGACCGACCGCGCCGCGGCGCGATCCGGCATGCTTACCACAATTCGCACAGCACTTCGCCACCCAATCGGCGCTGCCGCGCCTCGCGGTCGCTGACCACGCCGTGACTGGTGCTGATGATCTTGATCCCTTGTCCGCTGAGGACCGGGCGGAGCGATTCGACGCCGCTATACACGCGGCGGCCGGGCTTGCTCACCCGCTTGACGTGCCGAATCAGCCGTTCGCCGTTCGGACCATATTTCAAGTGCAAGCGCAACTGCTTGGCCACGGAGCCTTCGACTTCCTCGAAGTCCCAGATAAAACCTTCGCGCTTCAACACTTCGGCCATGCCTCGTTTGACCTTGGACAACGGCAGCTCGACGTGCGGCTTTTCCACGCGCACGGCGTTGCGAATCCGGGTCAACATGTCGGCAATCGGGTCGGTCATCATTGTCGTCGTAGTTCCTGTCTTGGCGTTCCCATTACCAACTGGCTTTTTTCAGACCGGGGATCAAGCCTTGGTCGCCCAGCTTGCGCAGGCAAATCCGGCACAGCTTGAACTTGCGGTACACCGCCCGCGGCCGGCCGCACAATTGACAGCGCGAGACCTGGCGGGTGGAGAACTTCGGCTTGGTCTTGGCCTTGGCGATCTTCGATTTACTGGCCATTCGTCACCTAAAAATGCTCACTCGCCGCCAACGGCGGCGAACGGGACAAACTGATCTGTTCTGACCTGTGATTTCGTTTCGGCCGTTACTTCTTCTTTTGCTTGGCTTCTTCTTCGGCGGCGCCTTCGGCCTTGAACGGCACGCCGAACAACCGCAACATCTCGCGAGACTCGTCGTCGTTGTGCCCCGAGATCACCATCGTGATGTTCATGCCCTGCGGGCGGGTGAACTTGTCGGGGTTCAACTCTGGAAACACCAACTGTTCGGACAGGCCCAGGCTGTAGTTCCCCCGACCGTCGAAGGCGTTGCGCGGCAAGCCGCGAAAGTCGCGGACTCGCGGCAGGGCCAGCGAGACCAAACGATCGAGGAACTCGTACATCCGCGTGCCGCGGAGGGTCACCTTGGCGCCGATTTCCAAGCCTTCCCGCAGGCGGAAGTTCGAAATCGCCTTGCGAGCCTTCCGAACCGACGGCTTCTGGCCGGTGATCTGGGTCAGCGCCGCGACGGCGTCCTCGATGTGCTTCTTCTCGGTCACCGCCGAGCCGACACCCATGTTCACCACGATCTTTTCCAGCTTGGGCAAAGAGTGGCGATTGTCGCGGCCCAGCTTCTTGGCCAGCTCGGGGAGAATCTCCTTGTCATAGCGCGTCATCAAGCGCGGGATCACGCGCTCGCCGGGCGTCTGGGGAGCTTCTTCCGCCTGACTTTTTTTCGATTTGGTTGCAGCCTTGGCAGCCATAGTTGTTCACGTTCGGACTAAAGTTAAGCGTCGGTTCTTGCCGCTCGCGACGGCGGGTCGGCCAACGCAAGGCGGCCGACACATCTGCGGACTTGTTTTGTTACTGGTTGCTATTTGGCCACTTGCGCCGTCAGCCGGCGAATCGTGGTGCCCGAGCTCTTGCAGTACAGCTCGCGGACGCCGTCCTTGGTGACACGGACGCCGGTTTTCGTCGGCTTGCCCGTCGATGGCGAGACCAGCATCACGTTCGAGACGTCGACTGGCATCTCCTTCGACAGCCGGCCCCCCTGCGGGTTCTTCTGGCTGCGCTTGATGTGCTTGAGCACGCGATTCACGCCTTCGACCACCACCTTGCGGCGTTTGCGGTCGACCCGCAGCACCTTGCCGCGCGTGGGCTTGTCGGCGTCGCCCCGATCTTCACCGGTGATCACTTCGACTGTGTCGCCAACGATAATATGCATTGCACTCACCTACTCGTTCACATCCGCTTCGGGCCAACCCAAGGCGCCGATCCGTTAGACCACTTCCGCCGCCAGGCTGACGATCTTCATAAAGTTCTTTTCACGCAGCTCGCGGGCCACCGCGCCAAAGATGCGCGTGCCGCGCGGGTTCTGGTCGTTGTCGACCAGCACCAGGGCGTTGGTGTCGAACCGCACATAGCTGCCGTCGTCACGACGCGTGGGCGCCTTGCAGCGGACAACCACGCCGCGGACCACGGCGCCTTTCTTCATTTCGCTGCCGGCGATCACCGACTTGACGCAGCAAATCACCACGTCGCCCAGTCCGGCCACGCGCCGCCGCGACCCGCCCAACACCTTGATGCACATCACTTCCTTGGCGCCGGTGTTGTCGGCCACGACCAATCGGGTTTGCATCTGAATCATGGTTGCACCTTCACTATCGCTCGCGTGTCCGCTGACCTGGCAGCGATCACTCGCCCGGCCTTGGTAAATCTCGCCGGCCCTACTATTACGACTTCAATTCCTCGGCCGCCTTCATGGCCGCCAGATTGACCGCCTGGTTCTTCTCGACCACCCGGACCAGTTCCCAGCGCTTCAGGGCGCTGCGCGGCGGGCACTCGCGAATCTCCACGGTGTCGCCGATGTGCGACTCGTCCTGCTCGTCGTGCATGTGGCAGACCGTCTTGCGGTGCAAAATCTTGCCGTATTTGGCATGACGCACCAGCCGCGGAATTTCCACCCGGCGAGTCTTCTTGCTCTTATCGCGAGTAACAACACCAATGACTGTTCGCTTGGGCATGGCAGTACTGTCTTACGTAAAAGCGTTAAGGCGTTTTGTGTCTGTTTACTTGGCGGCGGCGGCCTTGATGGCCCGTTCGCTCAAAATGGTCTTCACCTTGGCGATCAAGCGGCGGTTCTTTTGCAGTTCGGTCGGTGCGTCCAACCGCTCGGTCTGGTGCTTGATCCGCAACCGGAACAGCGTCTCGGCCGCCTCCTTGGCGGTCAGATGCAGTTGCTCGTCGCTCATCTCGCGGAGTTCTTTGGCTTTCATGGTCTCACCAGCTTTAGCCCCCGGCCAGTGACCGGGGGCACTGTGTCATCTACTTGCGCAATGTTTCAATTGTCTTGGACTGGCAGTGCTCGTCGCGTTTTACAGCGGACGCCGACGGATAAACCGCACCGGCACCGGCATCTTGTGCGCCAAGCGGCGGAAGCACAGCCGGGCCGCGTCTTCGCTGACCCCGCCCACTTCGTACAGCACCGTGCCTGGCCGGACGACCGCGGCCCAGTATTCCGGCTCGCCTTTTCCCTTGCCCATGCGCGTCTCGAGGGGGATCGAGGTGATGCTCTTGTGCGGGAAAATGCGGACGTACAGCCGCCCTTCCGTGCGCAGATATTGCTGCGCACTGACGCGGCCGGCTTCAATCGTCTGAGCCGGAATCCAACCACCCTGCATCGTCTGCAAGCCAAAGTCGCCGAACACCACGCGGTTACCCCGCGTCGCGTCACCTTTTATACGTCCTCTTTGGCTTTTTCGGTGCTTGACCCTCTTGGGCATCAGCGCCATCGTTCTGACCCTCGTAGTACATGCCTTGATAGATCCACACCTTGATACCGATGTGGCCTTGCGCGGTCATGGCTTCGTGGAAGCCATAATCGACCTTGGCCCGCAACGTCGACAGCGGAATGCTGCCAGCGCCGGCCTTTTCGCACCGCGCCATTTCCGATCCGGCCAAACGACCGGACAGTTGAATCTTGATCCCCTTCGCGCCGGCGTCCATCGTCTCGTCGATGGCCCGCTTCATCGTGCGGCGGAAGCTCGACCGCTTGATCAGTTGCTCGCCGATGTTCTCGGCCACCAACTGGGCGTCGATCGCCGGGCGGTTGATTTCCTCGATCTTCAGGTTGATGCGGCGGCCGACCAGCGCCTGGAGCTCGCCTTGCAGCCGGTCGACTTCCTGGCCCTTGCGGCCGATAATCACGCCGGGACGAGCCGCGTGCATGATCACCTTGACTTCATCGCGGGTCCGCTCGATTTCGATCCGCGGAATGCCGGCCTGGCGGAACTTATCCTTGACGAACCGGCGAATCTTGTGGTCCTCGAGCAGCAGTTCGCTGAACTCTTTCTTCGAAGCGAACCAGCGGCTTTGCCAACCGGTCATGATGCCGGTGCGGAACGCGATTGGGTTGACTTTCTGGCCCATAAGGCTTGGCTCTTGCTTGGCTGCGGTTAGTGGCGACTTGTGTTTCGTGGCTTGGCGGTTGCGAACGTCTACTCTGCCTTCGTTCTACTCTTCTGCCGTGGCCGCTTGCTGCTGGGCGAACGGGCTGTCGAGCGTGACCGAAATGTGGCTGGTCCGCTTCAAGATCCCAAACGCCTGGCCGCGCGAGCGGGGGCGAATCCGCTTGAACATCGGGCCGCCGTCGATGCGGACATCGACGACGATCAAGCTGGCCACGTTGGCGTGACGCTGCTCTTCGGCGTTGCCCAGCGCGCTCTTAATCACCTTTTCCAGCAGACGGGCGCCGCGCTGGGGCTGATAACGCAACACGTTCAACGCGTCGTCGGCGTGCTTGCCCCGCACCAGGTCGGCAATCGGCCGGACCTTGCGGGCGCTAATGCGGGCATGCTTATGCGTGGCTTGGAATGACATGTTTCCCTCGACCGTCGCCGCGATGTGGCTCGCGTTACGACGACATCAATGCTCTCTGTTTTATGCGACTATCGCTTACTTACCCGGACCCGCGGCGGAGTCGGACTTCTTGGTGCCGCCGTGACCGCGGAAGGTGCGGGTCGGCGAAAACTCACCCAACTTGTGTCCGACCATGTCCTCGGTGACGAACACTTTCACGTGCGCCTTGCCGTTATGCACCATGAACGTGTGGCCCACGAACTCGGGCACAATCGTGCAAGCCCGAGCCCAGGTCTTGATCGCCTCTTTGCGCCCCGTGGAGTTCATCCTGTCGACCTTGAGGTACAACTTCGGGGTGACGAAGGGACCTTTCTTGAGCGACCTTCCCATACCGTTGGCTTCCTGATTGAACCGTTAATTACTGCGAACTGCTGACTTTTTTACTGCTGACTTCTTTGTCTTTTCCGACTAGCAACTAGCAACCAGCCGCTAGCAACTTCTTACGTGTGCAACTTCAACTGGCCGTAACGCCGCGACTTGCGGCGACGGACGATCGCCGAGTTCGACGGTTTGCGAGGCTTGCGCGTCGATCCGCCCTTGGCGCTCTTGCCCGTCGGGCTCACCGGGTGACGACCACCCTTGGTGCGACCTTCACCACCACCGTGCGGGTGGTCGATCGGGTTCATGGCGGTGCCGCGGACGTGCGGGCGACGGCCCATCCAGCGCTTGCGGCCGGCCTTGCCCAACACGATGTTCATGTGGTCCGGGTTGCTGGTGCTGCCGATCGTGGCGCGACAGGCGGCCGGCACGCGACGGACTTCACCGCTGGGCAAAGTGATCTGCGCCCAGTTGGCGTCACGCGCGCCCAGCGTCGCCGACACGCCGGCCGAACGGCACAGCACGCCGCCGCGACCCGGCTGCAGCTCAATGGAGTGAATCTCCATGCCCAGCGGAATGTTCCTCAGCGGCAAGCAATTGCCCACCGACGGCGGAGCGTCGGGGCCGCTCATCAACTCGTCGCCGGCCTTCAGGCCGATCGGGGCGATGATGTACCGCTTCTCGCCATCGACATAGTGCAACAACGCCACGCGGGCCGTCCGGTTCGGATCGTATTGAACCGATTCGACACGGGCCGCGACGCCGTCCTTGTCACGCTTGAAGTCGATGACGCGGATGAATCGCTTATGACCGCCGCCGCGATGTCGCGCGGTAATCACACCTTGGTTGTTGCGACCGCCGGTTCGCTTCTTGGGGATCAGCAGCGACTTCTCGGGCTTGGCGCCCGGCGTCAACTCGGCAAAGTCGCTGACGCTCGCGCCACGACGACCGGGAGTGACTGGCTTGTAGTTGCGAATACCCATGATTTAGTTCTGCTTCAGGCGTTGGCTTGCTGTCTGGTTGGTTTACTGTCAGGTTCTGGCTCGCCGATGGGCGGCAAGCGAACGATCATTTAGAAGAAGTCGATCCGGCTATCCGAGTGCAGCTTGACGATCGCCTTCTTCCAGTCAGCGGTATGGCTGGCACGATTCTTAATGCGGCGGGGCTTCCCCTTGCGGTTCACCGTGTGAACCTTCAGCACCTTCACGTGAAACAACTCTTCGACCGCGTGACGAATGTCGTGCTTGGTCGCCAGCGGATTCACTTCAAACGAGTACGCATTGTGCCGCGTCGACCGGTGCATGCCCTTTTCGGTCAGCAGCGGGCGGACGATCACCTGGTGCGGCGCCAACAGCGAGCTCAGCTCGGGGGCCGGGGCAGCTTGTTTTACTTTGGTTGCCATCGCTCAACTCTCCCATCAGCTCGCCGCGCCAGCGGCGAGAATATCTATCAGCTCGCCGCGCCGGCGGCGGGAATGCGTTGCCGGAAGGCATCGAGCGCCGCCTTGGTCATCACCACCTTGCGGGGACGCAAGATCGACCAGGCGTTTAGCTCGGCCACCGGCGCCACATCGACCCGGTCGATGTTCCGCGCGCTCTTGTACACATTCAGATCGTAACTGGCCGTGGCCAACAGCAAGCTCGCCCCATCGCACTTGATGGCCTTGAGAATCGCCGCCACGTCCTTGGTCTTGGGGGCCGACATTTGCAGATCGTCGAGCAGCACCACCGAGTCGCTTTGAATCTTGGCGGCCATGGCCATCCGCGTGGCCAACTGCACCGCCTTGCGCGGCAACCGGTAGTAAAAGCTGCGCGGCCGCTTGGCGAAAATGTGATTGCCGCCGCGGCGGACACCGCTGCGACGCGAACCGGCGCGGGCGTTGCCCGTGCCTTTCTGGCGATACATCTTCTTGGTCGTGCCGGCGACTTCGCTGCGGTTCTTGGTGCGGAACGTCCCTTGGCGAGCGTTCGCCTGGTACATCACCACCACGTCGTGCAGCAATTGCTTATTGATGGTCGAAGCGAGGGTGGCAGGGTCGATCTCGTACGAGCCGACCTGCTTTCCCGTTCGATCGTAGACTGGCAACTTGGCCATATGCGTGAGCCTTTAACTAACCGGCGGAGCCGTTAACTGACGATTCTTGTGCGTTTACTTAAGCATGTTTGTCGTGCGAATGACGACATAGCCGCCGTTCGGACCAGGGACCGCGCCGTTGACCAAGAGCAGGTTATTCTCCGGGTCGACGCGGACGACCTTCAGATTGCGCGAGGTGCAGCGCTCGGCGCCCATCCGGCCGACCATCTTCTTGCCCTTGAAGACGTGACCGGGGTAAGTGTTGGCGCTGGTGCCACCCGAGTGACGATGCACTTTCTTGACACCGTGCGTGGCGCGCTGACCGGCGAAGTTGTGCCGCTTCATCAAGCCGGCCGTGCCGCGGCCTTTGCTGATGCCGGTGACGTCGACCGATTTGACCTCGGCCAACAAGCTGACGTCGAGCTTCTGCCCGACCTTCACATCGCCAGCGGCGACGCGGAATTCGCGGACGAACCGCTGGGGCTCACAGCCCGCTCGCTCGGCCACAGCCACACCGGCCGCGGCGGCGCGCTTGGCCCGCTTGCTTTCGAGCTTGGCAACGTGACCACGCTCACTGCGAATGGCGGTGCGACGCGGCTTGTCGTCGAACCCGACTTGAATCGCTTCGTAGCCGTCGCGCTCTTTGGTGCGCAACTGCAACACGTGACAAGGCCCAGCCTCGATCACGGTGACCGGCACTACCTTGCCGGCTTCATTAAAAATTTGCGTCATCCCGATCTTGCGACCGAGTAGTCCAAGTGCCATCGCTATGTGCCTTGTGGTCTGTTGCCGACAGGGAGTCCTTCGACTGGCGGATCACAGCAACCCGAAGATTGCGTGCGATCGCT
Organism: Planctomycetota bacterium; assembly: GCA_018242585.1. Classification (NCBI taxonomy): domain Bacteria; kingdom Pseudomonadati; phylum Planctomycetota; species Planctomycetota bacterium. The sequence goes on along the minus strand of JAFEBQ010000043.1, from coordinate 11,255 downwards.
GCCTCTTAGCGAGGCGCGCCGACCTTACCCTGCCAACTTCCCGACATAGGTTTCGCTTACCGCAACCCAATGCGGCCCGATGCCTAATTTCGTAAACAGCCAGAAACGTAACTATCGTCTTCGAGCGGCCAGAACTTGTGCCAGCACTCGCTTGCCCAAGGGCAAACTTCGCTAGCAACTCGCTCTTAGTGGCGGCTCGATGCCTTGATCTTGATATCAACCCCCGCCGGCAAGCTCAGCTTGTTGAGCGCTTCGATGGTCTTGGCCGTCGAACGCACAATGTCAATCACGCGCTTGTGGGTGCGAATCTCGAACTGCTGGCGCGCCTTCTTGTCGATGTGCGGGCTCGACAGCACCGTGTAACGCTCGATCCGCGTGGGCAACGGAATCGGGCCGTGAACTTCCGAGCCGGTACGCTTGGCGGTGTCGACGATTTCCGCGGCGCTCTGGTCGAGCACCGAGTGATCGAACGACTCCATCCGGATGCGAATCACCTCGTTAGTTGTCCCAGCCACAATTCAACTCCCACGACCCAATCGGTCGCCATACAGCGCAGCAATCAGCACGCAACATCGCAAAACACAGGCGGCGGCCCGCGATTGATCCCGCGGAACCAGTCCGCTGGGCAACCATCTGTTACCAGGCCAGCCAGAGTACGAACTATCGCCCCTGAGGGGGAATCAAGGATGTTAGGCGATGTAGAAAAAGTTGTCAACGCCCCGGAAACGAGGAAAACCGGGGCAGATTCCGCCCGCCAGCAGAAAAATGAACATCGATGTGGCCGGGGGCAGGTTTTGCCGATCAGGCCCCCAAAGTGCCGGCGCAAGCCGGCGGTTGGCGCTAGAAATAGCGACCGCCAGCCTGCACAGTGCGGCATGCTGAATCCGGCCGCCTTAAGCACCAAAGGTGCGCCCCATACCAGCCTGGGGCAACGCCCCAGGTAGAGTCATCCAGGAAATTAAGGGCTGTAAGCCCGCTCCATCAGAAATAGGGCGGGCTTTCAGCCCTCAATAACTAGAGGCGACTTTGATCCTGGGGCGTTGCCCCAGGCTGGTATGTGCCGGGCCTTTGGCCCTTAAGACGTTATGATGCGTGACGTGTGCCGAAGAAATGGTGGCAAATATGAAATGCAGCCTTTGCGGCAACGATACGGGGCGTGACCAAACCGTCGCCTGGCACAATGACGGGCCATCGGGCCGAGCCGGCATGCACGGCAACGCCCTGGTGCCGATGACGCTCTGTCATGGCTGTGCCGCCAAACGCCGGGCCACCATGCTTACCATTTGGGTGGCAATCGTTTCGATCCCGGTTTTGCTGATTACGGCGCTGCTTACCTACTGGCTGCTTGGCTGACCGCCGAGGACGCCACTGCCATCAAGTTCCGTCGGCAAACTCTTTTGCACCCGACTGCGTAGTAAAACCCGGCTCACGCATTGAGCCTTCGCCCCTGGCGCACCGGCTGGCATGGACCGCCGCTCCTCGCGCCGTTAGCCCTCCGGATGTGAACACCCTATGGTGCTCGCACGTTACAGCTTACTCAGCCACTTTTTTGCCGCGGCCGCGTTCCGGTTGTGCTAGTCGTAGCAGATCTAGGCCAGCCGTCGGGACCGTGCTTTTTTGACCACCCCTGGATCGTGACCTATATTCCCATGAGCCCGAAATGCAGCACCTTGCACGTCGGACTCGCCGCCCTGATTTGCGTTGGGTGAGCCTGCTCACCCGCGTCCGCCCGACATGGCGCTCCCCACCTGGAAGCGCAACCAGCCCTAGCAAGCCGGCCTGGGTGTCTGGCTGATGCCGCGACGCAGTCAGAGCAACCTGACAAGTTTTGGTTTGCACGGAAAGCGAACTGATTCGAAACGCCCGAGCATGATTCGGCTCCGTCTCGCAGCGCCACTAAGGCGCTGGGTTCATCAGCTTACCGTGCCGCCCAATACGTTTGGGTTAGCACCATGCGAGGGACTGCCTTCAAGCTGCCACCTGCGATCGCGCGTCGGCCGAAACCAACGGTCCAACTGACGATTGCTCCCGCCAGCCCATCGGCATCTCCCGCGCTCGTGCCTGCCTGAGTCCGATCAACGATAAGGATTGTCATGCACCAGCCCTTCATGGTTCCTGGCCGCCGACTGCTCGCCGCGAGCGGTCGCACTCTCGGGGCGCTCACCCTCTGGCTGGCGGCGCTGGCCGGCACTGGTCTTGTGGGGGGCAACGCGCTGCGCGCCCAAGTCGCGTTTGTCACGCCGACTCCTCCGGCTCCGGTCATGGAAGGCGCGGTGACCGGCATTCTGGACCGTGGCCAGAAGATGGAGCAGCAACGCCGCTGGGGCGAAGCGCTCAGTCTGTACGAAGACGCACTCCGCCATCATCACGGCCATGCCGAGTTGGAACAGCGCTTTGCCGTCACGCGCACGCACTACGATCTAAGCCGGCGTTACAACGACGCCTCGTTCCGCGAAACCTTGTCGAAACTTACCTTTCAACAAGCGCTTGACCTGTATGGCGAAGTGCTGTTGAAAGTTCACACCCATTACGTCCACAACCCCAATTGGAACCAACTGTTCGATCGCGGCACGATGGCGCTGGAACTGGCTCTGACCGATCCGGTGTTCGTCGAGCGGAACCTGCCTCGCGCGACCGAGGCCCAGATCGATCGCTTCCGTGGCGAGTTGCACACCAAGCTCAACCTGCGCAAGAGCAGCCTGCCGATCGAAACCCGACATGCGGCACGCGAGATGGTCGCCACGTCGGCCCGGTTGGCGCACGAGCAATTGGGCCTGCTTGAATCGGCCGTGGTGCTCGAATACGTCTGCGGCGCGACCAACGCGCTCGACGCGTACAGCACGTTCCTCACGGCTGGTCAGTTGAACGAAGTCTATTCGCAAATCGAAGGAAACTTCGTCGGCCTGGGCATTGAGCTCAAGACCCAAGACGGCAACCTGTTGATCCTGAAGGTCATCTCGGGCAGTCCCGCCGAGCGTGGCGGTCTGCGCGCTGGCGATCTGATCACCGGGGTCGAAGGACGGACTGTCCGCGAGTTGTCGGCTGACCAGGCCGCCAACATGCTGCAAGGCAAGGAAGGGACGATTGTGCAACTGAGCGTGGTCACGCCGGGAACGGCGCCACGCCAACTGCGGATTCGTCGCGAGCAAGTCGAAGTTCCCAGCGTCGACAACGCGCGGATCCTCGACAGCACATTGGGCATCGCCTACTTGCGACTCACCTGCTTCCAGAAGACCACCGCTCGCGACTTGGACGCGGCCCTGTGGAAGCTGCACCGTGATGGAATGCGCAGCTTGATCATCGACCTGCGGGGCAACCCCGGCGGCTTGCTGACCACCAGCGTGGAAGTTGTCGACCGGTTCGTCGAACGAGGGACGATCGTCTCGACGCGCGGCCGCAGCGCGCAAGAAGACTTTGTCTACTCGGCCCACGAGCAGGGAACCTGGCATGTACCGCTGGTGGTGCTGATCGATGGCGAGAGCGCCAGCGCCAGCGAGATTTTTGCCGGCGCGATTCGCGATCATCATCGCGGCACGATCGTCGGCGCCCGCAGCTATGGCAAAGGCTCGGTCCAGGGAATCTTCCCGCTGAACCTGGCCAGTTCGGGCCTGCGACTGACCACGGCCAAGTTCTACTCGCCACAAGGCCAGGCCTATAGCCAGGTGGGGGTCCAGCCCGACGTGCTGGTCCAACAGACCGCGCGCCCCGTGGCCGACGACAACGGCAACGTGCGGCAACCGGTTGCCGAGGGTGACCCGGCCCTCGACGCGGCGACCAACGTGGCCAAGCGCGAAATGGCCCGCCGCTAGCACGGCGCGCTAATCACCCCCAAGCCGGCGGCTCGGGCGTCATCGAACGGCGACAAAGTCGCCGGCTTGGTACTCACGATGTGCGTTACGACCGACGCATTCCCTCCCGCTCCCTGTGGTTTCCGTAACGGCGTGGTCGCATTTTGCCCGCGCCAGTAAGATGTATGCGCGTCGGCTGGAGACAACGCCGGCGTGGCCGCCGCGGCGGTCCCATGTTTGTGCGCTTTTCGCGCCGCACGAAACGACGTGTCATTCGCCAGGGATGAGCGATTGACCGCGCCGAGCGTTCCTCTTCTTCTCACTTTGAATCCGCCCCATGTTTCATCTGCTCGGCAAGGTAGTTTCGCGGCACTGGTTGCTGGTGATGATTGCGTGGGCGGTTGTGGCTGCGGTGTTGCGGTTGCTTGCCCCCTCGTGGGACTTAGTGACCCACGACGGCGACCTGGCCTATCTTCCCGACCGGATGACTACCGTGCGGGGCGAACGACTGCTGGCTGCGGCTTTTCCCGGCAACAAATCAAAAAGCCAGTTCGTGATCGTAGCGGCGCGCGACGAGCGGCCGTTGTCGAGTGAAGACCTGGCCGCGCTCGAAACACTGGCCCACCAGGTCCGCGACCCCGCGCTCGAGCCCGAGTTGCCGCTGGTCGATGCCTGGACCCCCGCCAGCGATGTCGTCGGCCAAAAGTTAATTAGTCCTGATCGGCGCGCCGCCCTGGCGGTGATGCAACTGTCGACCGAGTTCATGGCGTTGCAGAACATTCCGATTCTCGATCGCATCTCGCGACAGGTGAACGCCTTTGCCAAGGAACCGAGCGTGCCGGCAGGGCTACACTTCGGCGTGACCGGCAGCGCTGCGGTCGGCGGCGACATGCAAGGCTCGGCCGGAGAAAGCATCAAGAACACCGAGTTGGTGACCGTGCTGCTGGTTCTAAGCATCCTGGCGGTGGTCTATCGCGCGCCGGTGCTGGTGCTGATTCCGCTCTTAACCTTGATGCTCAGCGTCGTCGTGGCCAGCGACGCCGTCGCGCTGTTGGCGTTGGTGAAGCAGCAGCCCGGCTGGGAATGGTTTGACTTTCAGTTGTTCAAGACGTCGAAGATCTTCGTCGTCACGATTCTGTTCGGCGCGGGGACTGACTTCTGCCTGTTCCTGATCGCGCGCTATCGCGAGGAGCTTGAACGCGGCTTTGGCCACGTGCGGGCGATCGAGCTCGCCTTGGAACATGTCGGCGGCGCGCTGGCCGCCAGCGCCCTGACCACGGTGCTGGGGCTGGGTACGATGATCTTCGCCGACTTCGGCAAATACCGAAACAGCGGGCCGGCCATTGGGCTGTGCCTGTTGGTGGCGCTGACCGCGTGCCTGACGCTCGCGCCGGCGATGTTGCGGGCGCTGGGACAGTGGGTCTTCTGGCCGCGGTATATTGGCGTCGATCGCAAAATCGCGGCCGAGGTCACGGGCATAAACGACACCGATTTGCCAGCGTCGACCGACGCTGCCGACCGGGCGACCAAGAAGTTCTGGTCCAAGATCGCGAACCTGGTCGTCGAGCGGCCCGGGCTGATCCTGGCCACCAGTGTCGCGTTGTTGAGTCCGCTGGCCATGGCCGGTTGGAACCCGCCAATTTCATACAATCTGTTGGCCGAGTTGGACCCCAGCCGGCCAAGCGTGCATGGGACCGCGCTGCTGTCCAAACATTTTCCGCCGGGCGAAACCGGCCCGGTGACTGTCCTGGCCCATAAAGACGGAGCCGCCTTCCAGTCCAAGGAGCGCGAGCAGGACATCGCGCGCATGACCAAATGGATGTACGACCTGCCCGGTGTCAAGCAAGTACGCAGCTACACCGAGCCGTTGGGCGACACGCCCGGTATGTACAACATCTTCCGTGGCAAGGGGCTGGCCAAGCTCACGGCCCGCGGCAACAAGGGCGCTCGGGCGATGTACCTGGCCCAGAACCCCGAGTTGGCTGGCGAGGTGACGCGGTTTGATTTGATCCTGGAATACGATCCGTTCTCGATCGAGGCGCTGCACTTCGTCGATCGGCTTGACACCGATTTGCAAAAGTTCGCCGCCGATCCCAAATCCCCTTGGCACGACGTGCAGTTCGATTTTCTGGGCACCTCGGCCGCCACACGCGATTTGAAAACGGTGACCGAGGCGGACCGGCAGTTGATCCAGCAACTGGTCGTGTTCGTCGTGATGGGCGTGTTGATGGTCTTGCTGCGCCGGCCGGGGTTGTGCCTGTATCTGATGATCTCGGTGCTGTTCAGTTACTTTGTCACGCTCGGCGCGACGCACCTGCTGTTCTCGCACTGGTATCCCCACTTCCAAGGGCTCGATTGGAAGGTGCCGATCTTCTTGTTCGTGATCCTGGTGGCCATCGGCGAGGACTACAACATCTTCCTGGTCACGCGCGTGATCGAGGAACAAGCCAAGCACGGCGCGCTGGCCGGCTTGCGCATCGCGGTGACGCAGACCGGCGGCATCATCACCAGTTGCGGCGTGATCATGGCCGGCACCTTTGTGTCGATGATGACCGGCACGCTGAAGGGGATGCTTGAACTGGGGTTCGCTCTGTCGATTGGCATCATGCTCGACACGGTGGTGGTGCGGCCGATCCTGGTGCCGTGCTATTTGGCGATCGTCGAGAACATTCGCGGGACCCTCGTGCAGCAACGAGGAGCGACGACCGACGACCCAGTGGAAGACAAATCGATGGTTGCCACCGGGCGCGACTGAGAAATGCCGCACGCGCCGCATAGCTCCCAGCTTAACTTGACGCTTCCTCGCAATGTGTCCGTTCCTTCTGCCGTCATCAGAACGGCAAATGCCCTGGCCCTGAGCAGGGGCGTAGCGGACGTGCCAAAGTTCCGGGCAAGTCGCGTTTTTCGGGGGGCCACTTGCGACCCACTTTCGCCTGTAATAAGTTGACGTGGCGCAATGGGTTAGCCCAACGCCACGTGTTCGCAAGTCAAGTGCGGCATGACGTTTGCTAGCTAGTGGGCAACTTTTTGGCGGCGCGGGGATCGACCCTGCGCCCATCTCGATTTGGTTCTTCCTTCTGAGGAGGCTCAGTCCGTGAGTAGTGCACGTCAGGCGGCGATCGCGGCGGTTACGACCTATGAAGCGAAGGAGCTGAGTTGCTCGTTTCGCGACAAATCGACCACCGAATTGTTCGGCACGAATGTCTTCGGCCAACAGCAGATGAAAGAACGTCTGCCCAAGCCGATTTACAAAGCTCTCCAACAAACCATTCGCAACGGCGCCAAGCTCGACCCCAACGTGGCCGACGCCGTGGCCATTGCGATGAAGGACTGGGCCCTCGAGAAGGGCGCCACTCACTACGCCCACGTCTTCTATCCGCTCACCGGGTTGACGGCCGAAAAGCACGACAGCTTTTTGAACCCCTCGGGTGACGGCACCACCATCGCCGAGTTCTCCGGCAAGGAACTGATCCAGGGCGAGCCTGACGCGTCGAGCTTCCCCTCGGGCGGCATCCGCGCCACGTTCGAAGCCCGCGGTTACACCGCTTGGGATCCAACCAGCCCGGCTTATTTGCTCGAGAATCCGAACGGCACGACGTTGTGCATTCCGACGGCGTTCTGCTCGTGGACGGGCGAGGCGTTGGACAAGAAGACCCCGCTGTTGCGCTCGATGCAAGCCGTCAACAAGCAGGCGCAGCGCTTGCTCAAGTTGCTGGGCCACGACGATCCAGGCCAGGTGACCGCTTCGGCCGGGCCGGAACAGGAATACTTCCTGATCGATCGCAACTTCTACTTCGCGCGGCCTGACCTGGTGGCGACCGGCCGGACCTTGTTCGGCGCCAAGCCTCCCAAGGGCCAGGAGTTTGAAGATCACTACTTCGGCACCATTCCCGAACGCGTGCTGGCCTGCATGCTCGATACCGAACGCGAGCTGTTCAAGCTGGGCGTCCCGGTCAAGACGCGGCACAACGAAGTGGCCCCGGCACAGTACGAAATCGCCCCGGTCTACGAGAACGCCAACGTCGCCACCGACCACCAGCACATGATCATGCAGCGACTGCAACAAGTCGCGCAAAAGTACGGCATGGTCTGCTTGCTGCACGAAAAGCCCTTCGCCGGCATCAACGGCTCGGGCAAGCACGTGAACTGGTCGATGGGCTGCAGCCTGGGCAATCTGCTGGAACCGGGCGCCAATCCGCACGAGAACATGCAGTTCTTGCTGTTCTGCGCGGCCGTGATTCGCGCCGTCCACCTGCACTCGGACCTGCTCCGCGTGGCGGTGGCCTTTAGCGGCAACGATCACCGGCTGGGCGCCAACGAAGCTCCGCCGGCGATTCTGTCGATCTTCTTGGGCGACCAGTTGTCCGACGTGTTCGAACAATTGGAAAAGGGTGGCGCCAAGTCGTCGAAGTCGAGCGGCACGCTGCTCGTCGGCGTCGACACGCTGCCGCCGCTGCCCAAGCACGCGGGTGACCGCAACCGCACCAGCCCATTTGCCTTTACCGGCAACAAGTTCGAGTTCCGCGCCGTGGGTTCGAGCCAATCGATCGCCGGCCCGCTGGTGGTGCTCAACACGATTGTCGCCGAGTCGGTCGACTATATCGCCACCGAGCTTGAAAAGGCCACCGGCGGCGACACGGGCAAGTTGAACTCGGCCGTGCAATCGTTGTTGCAGTCGATCACCCAAAAGCACAAGGCGATCATCTTCAACGGCGACGGCTATTCGGAAGCCTGGCATCAGGAAGCCGAGCGCCGTGGCTTGCCGAATCTGCGCAACACGCTGGATGCGTTGCCGGTGCTGCTCAAGGCGGAGAACGTCGAGCTGTTCAACAAGTACGGCGTGTTGTCGCCACGCGAAACGCACAGCCGCTACGACATCTACCTCGAGCGGTACTGCAAGGACATCAACACCGAGGCTTTGACCGCGGCGACGATTGCCCGGACCATGATTCTGCCAGCGGCTTATCGCTACCAGGCCGAGTTGGCTGGCGCGGCGGCGTCGCTCAAGGCGGTGGGCAAGAACCCGCACCTGGGAACGCTCGACACCTTGACCGACCTGGTCGCCAAGCTGGAAGCGGCGGCCGACGGCCTGGACAAGGCGATCGACCACAAGGCGTCGGGCGATTTGATGTCCCACGCCAAGCATTTCCGCGACACGGTCATGCCGGCCATGGGCGCCGTGCGGACAGTGGCCGACAAGCTCGAAGGCATCGTCGCCGACGACCTGTGGCCGCTGCCGAACTATCGCGAGATGCTGTTCATCAAGTAATCGCTGACACCACTCGCGCCCCGCGGCCACCGGCCCCGGGGCGATTCAAACCAACCGCTCGGACTCGCCCAGGGTCCGCGCGGTTTTTTCTTGCGCGGAAGTCGCGAATACGCCGCCCTGGCCTATTCTTCGCGCTGACAAAGCCCGTCATGCAAAAGTACGATTACTCGTCGAGTACTCGCAGCCTTAACCAGTCGACGATCAAGCAATCGTCGCTCCAAGTTTTGCGAGAAAACAAATATGTATCGAAACGCGAATCGCCAGGACCATCAGCAACCATCCGTGAGTGAACGGACCAATGGCTCGCAGTTGTCTCCGGGCGCCAAAGCGTTTGTCGACGCGATCCTGGGCCGAACCGACTCGGTCGAGCGGCGCCGCGCCGAGGAGGAAGCTCACGCCCAAGAGTTGCGCGAGTGGGTCGCTTCGATCACGACCACGGAAGGAACGTGGGATCCAGCCAAGCACCCGCGCGGTGGCTATCCTCAGAATCGCGGGTGGTGGTCACCGGGCGGCGGGTCGAACTTTGGGTCGCGCGGCTCGCACGATGATTCGTCACCGGGGCGTAACGTCCAGGGAAGACCAAAGGGCGGCATCTCTGTCACCACGGTTCAGCACACCAAAACAAAAGAGGAAACGAACCACGCTCTTGGCGAGCGCGAATGGAAAGCGGCGGCTGGCAATTTTGCCAGCCGTGGCAAGTTTGTTGAGTTCGTACCGGGCGGCAAAGTAAAGCTTCGACTCAACAACCCCAATGGCACGACCCGAGACGTGGAACTCGATCCCGCGCAATTGAGCGCCGACGATCAAGAGTTGATTCGCGGTCTGAAAGCGCTGCCCGACAACGTGCGGTTAGACCCGGCCGCGCCTCAAGTGTGGAAAGAAAAAGTGCTGCGAGACGTCGCGAAGCTAAACGAGTTGGCACACGGGGCAGAGATTCTCAACGGGGTGGGAGAAACTGCGAAACCATCGAAGTCATTTATCGGCGGAAAATGGCATGAATTCCTGCCCGTAAACAATGCCCCGGTGACGATCGTGCCTGCGACGCCAAGCCAAGACAACCGCACTCGATTCACACCGCAGGGTTCCGAGGGAAAGGCGAGTGATGTCACCGTTCACTACAACCCAGACAACTTCCAGGGGGATCTAGTCGTTGGCGGTGGCGACCGCACACGCCCTCCTTTCATCGCCTTGGGCAAGGAACTAACGACAGCTACGCGAGCGTTACGAGGCCGAACTGGTGCGGCAGATGCATCAGGGTTGAGTCTTCCGGAAGAAAGCAAGAGCCGACGAAGCGAAAACCAACTTCGTGATCAATACAATAGGAAGTACAAGAAAAACCTCCCACAAGCAAGAGTTCCATAGCACGTTGGCCTATCGCCAGGAAACACCGCATGCCATCTGCTCGTACGTTTCGCCGCAGCGCTTTTGCATTACTAATCTTGTTGGCAACGTCATGTGGATGGCTTGCGTGGAACTACGCCAAAGCGGTTGAGCAGGCCCGCATTGTCAGCGCTGTCGAGCGCGTTGGCGGATTTGCGGTTCACGGCGATTCTTTCGCTTGGCGGCACCTTCGCTGGCTGGAGGGTATCGTAGGTATCGACATGCTCGTCGGAATCAACAGTGTCGATCTTCAATATTGTCGGAATCGAGAATCGGTGCTGTGCGAAGTTGGCAAGCTGCAAGGCGTTGAATGGCTGTGCCTAAGCCATGGGAACCTTGACGACGAGGACATCAAGTCGATTGGCAAGCTTGCGCAATTGCGATTGCTTCACATCGACAACGCGATGATTGCTGACGAGAGAAGCCTTTCACATGTTGCTGAATTGAAACACCTGGAACGGCTACAACTTCGTTTTGCCGGAATCGGAGATCTTGGCCTCGCGAAGTTGGCGCCACTGGTAACTTTGAGAGACCTTGACGTCTCAATCAACACCAGCATTACCGACGCCGCCATTCCCGAGCTACTGAAATTGCGAGAACTTCGCTGTCTCAATCTCAATGGCGCTAAAATCACCAACCAAGGTCTAGCGATATTACAAGGCCTGCCTTACCTGTCTTCGCTTGAAATTGGCACGACCGACATCAACGACGACGGGCTCGAAGTTCTAAGTCGATTTGATCAATTGAGATTCCTTGAGCTCAGCGATACGAGCATCTCCAACCGTGGGCTAGATCAGTCAGCAACCACCGGCAGAGCC
>JAFEBQ010000042.1:17464-37580 GCA_018242585.1 Planctomycetota bacterium | reverse complement strand
CGGTGGATTAACTAGGATTTAGATGACCGGTCGACGATCGATGGCGACCAGCGTTCGCAGCCTTGAATATACCCGAAATGATTGCGGCAAACCCGGCGACGCTACTCGTTTGGTAAGCTGTGCGCTGCGGGCCGACGGGCTCAAAAGTTCGCTCAAGCCGGCGGCCGATGAATCTCGATGTCGCCCGACTGATGGCATCGACAGGCAAGCAAGGGACGGCTTTCAGATGTCAATTCTGCAAGACCCGACCGGGATTCTGATTCTCGGCGTCGCGCTGATGAGTGTCGCGTTGACCAGCGCCCTGCGCGGCTTGGTCTCTCGAGCAGCGGCCCAAGAGGCGGCTCGTCGCCGGCAACTGTCGCGCCCGCACGCGACGACGGTTATCCCGCTGGGCGCACACTCGGCCCCGCGTCGCCAAGCGGCTTAATGCCGATTTCGAATTGTGGCTAAGCGGGTGGCACGTCCCAAGCGCAGCGTAGGGCGTGGGGAATTGTCAAAAGGATTGTGGGGGATAAAGTACCTCTTCCCCACGCCCGAAGGACGGGCGTGCCACCCTGACGCACGCCCTCGCAAGAATCGCTCCAAACAGTCGATTTCCTGCTCGCGGTGTCCCGCATGGCGGGCAAAATACTCGACGGCTACGTGCCGCGCGATTACAACCGAGGGTAGTAGCTTAGGCTCCCTTTCCACCCTTGGTCTTCGGGCCAAGCGGTCCCGCCCCGGTAACGCACGCTGATGCCCCCACGCCGCCGACGAGTTTCGGTCCCGCTGGTTTGCGCCTGGCTGGCGATGTCGCTTTTGCCCGGCGCGATAGTGGCGGCCGAGCCAGCGAAGCCGGTGGGTCACGCGGCCGAGAAGCGCGCCGACGGCGATCCGCCGCTGCGTCCTCGTCGGCCGGACATTCCGCCAGTGGGCAAGGTGGGCGAACATCCGATCGATCGGCTCCTCGAAGTCTATTTCGCCGCGCACAAGCTCGACTGGCCCGCGCCGGCCGATGACGCGACCTTTGTGCGGCGCGTACACTTGGACCTGATCGGCCTGCTGCCGGCGGCGGACGAGGCCCAGGCTTTTGCCGCTGACTCGCCCGCGGACAAACGAGCCCGCGCGATTGACGAACTGCTGCGCGACCGCCGGGCCGTGGCCGATCACTGGCTGAGCTTTTGGAACGATCTGTTGCGCAACGATTACGTCGGCGTCGGCTATACCGACGGCGGCCGCAAGCAGTTGACCCCTTGGCTCTACAGCGCGCTGGTCAACAACATGCCCTTCGATCAGTTCGTGCGCGAGCTGATCAGCCCCACCGCCGACAGCGAAGCGTTCGTGTTTGGCATCAAATGGCGCGGCAAGCAGAACGCCAGCCAGACTCCCGAGATTCAGTTCTCGCAGAACGTCTCCCAGGTGTTCTTCGGCATCAACATGAAGTGCGCGTCGTGCCACGACAGCTTCATCGATCATTGGAAGCTCGACGACGCCTACGCCCTAGCGGCCATTGTCTCACGCGAGCCGTTGGAAGTCTTTCGCTGCGACAAGGCCACCGGGCACACGGCCCAGATGCGGTTCCTGTGGCCCGAGTTGGGAACGGTCGATCCCGAGGCGGCGCGCGATGAACGCTTGAAGCAATTGGCCGCGCTGGTCACCCACGCCGAGAACGGCCGCTTTGCTCGCACGATCGTCAACCGCGTTTGGCAGCGGCTAATGGGGCGCGGGCTGGTCGAACCGGTCGACGTGATGGCGAACCCGGCGTGGAATCAAGACCTGTTGGATTACCTGGCCACGTATCTGGTCGACCAGAAATACGATCTCGAGCAGTTGGTGCGTCACATCACCAATTCGCGCATCTACCAGGCCCAGGCACAAATCCTGCCCAGCGAGCCCGACAGCGAGTTTGTCTTTCACGGGCCGGCGGTCAAACGGATGACGGCCGAGCAGTTTGTCGACGCGATTTGGGTGCTGACCGACGCGGCGCCCAAGAAAGCCAACGCGGCGGTGAAACTTCCCGACGCCGCCCGGGCCGAGCGGCAGTTCATTCGCTCGTCATTGGTGCGCAGCGATCTGCTGATGCGCTCGTTGGGCCGGCCAAATCGCGAGCAAGTCGTGACGACTCGCGGGCAGCAACTCACCACGTTGCAAGCGCTCGACCTGTCGAACGGCGAAATCCTGCACGGCACGTTGCTCAAGGGAGTGGCCCCGCTGCGCAGGCAACACGCCGAGCTGCCGGCGCTGGTCGATTCGGTCTGGCGGCGGGCGCTGGCCCGCGCGCCGACTGCCGACGAGCGAGCCGTGGCGCTCGAACTCCTGGGCCAGGAGCCGACCGACGCCGATGTGGCCGATTTGCTCTGGACCGTGGTGATGTTGCCCGAGTTTCAATTGATCCGTTAGCCGGCCTTTTATCGCACTACGAAAGATAAACACCCCTCCCTTCCAGGGAGGGTAAGGACGTTCACGGTCGATAGTCACTACGATCAGAAAGAACTTGCTGACCGCAGCACGGCTAGGCCTGCAATGCGTTTACCCTCACCCGCTGCGCTTCGCTCCGCGACCTCTCCCTTAAAGGGAGAGGTGTAAGGCAACGAAACGCCGACCCAAACAATCGTCCGTAACAATGAACATCGATCAACTGATCCAACGCCTGTCGCGTCGCGACTTTCTGCGCACCGTTGGGGCCGGGACGTTGGCGACCTTGGCAATGGACGAACCCCATCTGCTGCGCACCGTCGCGGCCGCGGAGCATCCCACGCCAAAGGCCGACACCTGCATTGTCCTTTGGATGGCCGGCGGCATGGCCGCGCCCGAGACCTTCGACCCCAAGCGTTACACCCCATTCGAAGTCGGCATGCCGGTCGAAAACGTCCTCTGCACGTTTCCGTCGATCAACACGATTCTGGACGGCGTCAAGGTCTCCGAGGGGCTGGAAAACACGGCCCTGGTGCTCGATCGCGGCACGCTGATTCGCTCGCACCAAGTCGCCGACCTGGGGACGATTCTGCATTCGCGGCACCAGTACCATTGGCACACTGGCTATGTCCCGCCCCAGACCGTGGCCGCGCCGCACATCGGTTCGTGGATCGCGCGACTGCGTGGCCCCAAGAACCCGGCGATTCCGGCATTCATCAACATTGGGCAACGCCTGGAAGGCATCGGCGAGTCCGAGGAGTTGAAGGCGTTCACCACGGCTGGGTTTTTCGGCGGCGAGTATGGGCCATTCAATCTGCCCTATCCGTTGGACGCCGCAGCCGCCGTGCGCCCCCCCAAGGGGATGACCGCCGAGCGGTTCGCCGAGCGCGAACGTCAGTACCAGAAGCTGTTGAAGCACAGCCCGGCTGCGGACCTGGCCAGCGATTACCACCAGCAGTCAATGCTGCGAGCGGTCGAGAGCGCGCACCGGCTGTTGAACTCGCCCGAGCGCGATGCCTTCGACATCACCAAAGAACCGAAGGAAGTGTTCGATGCTTACAACACGGGCCGGTTCGGCCAGGGGTGTTTGCTGGCGCGGCGATTGGCCGAGGCCGGCGCGCGGTTCATCGAAGTCACCACCGAGTACGTGCCGTTTCTAAGCTGGGACACGCACGAGAGCGGGCACGATACACTGGTCCGCATGAAAAAGGAAATCGACCGACCGATCGCCCAGTTGATTCTCGACCTGGAAGAGCGCGGCCTCCTGGACCGCACGTTGGTCATCGTGGCCAGCGAGTTCAGCCGCGACATGATGATCGAGGGGGTGCCCGGCAGCAACGCCCGCGACCAGGCCAAGTTCAAAGTCGACAAGCTGGGCGAAATGAAACACTATGGGCTGCACCGGCACTTCACCGACTCGGGCTCGGTGCTGATGTTCGGCGGCGGGATCAAGCGCGGGCAGGTCTATGGCGCGACGGCCGACGAGCGACCGCTGGTCGTGACGAAAGATCCGGTGACGATCACCGACCTGCACGCCACCATTTACACGGCGATGGGCATCTCGCCGGCCGCCGGGTTCGACATCGAACAGCGGCCGTTCTTTGCCACCGAAGACGGACACGGCAAGCCGGTGATGGGGCTGTTTGCTTAGGGCGTGATTCGCTGAGCGACGCCATTTGATGGGTCCGCCCAATGCCCCCGGTCATTGACCGGGGGCTAAAGGTTTCTTGTGGACGCGCCGGCAAATCTTTCCCAGCCCGCATTTTCGTCGTGCCATTGTGTCGTCGTGGTTGGCCCCCGGCCGCCTCGCCCGTCGCTTGTGGCGGGGTGCGCGGCAAGTTAGCATTGGGGCTTCACCGCGGCTGACTTCCACGATCCGAATGGGCCAGCCGCGGGCGTACGGCGTGGCCGATGGTTGCGGTTTGCCGCGGTCGGCCGGCGCTCCCACCTTTGCACCTCGGCAGAACTCATCGCTATGACAACGTCCCCCGCGGGCGCATCGCGCCTTACGGCCACGCAGTGGCTGATTTGCATCATCGCCGCCATTGGCTTTGCCTTCGACATTTATGAACTGCTGATGTTGCCATTGATCGTGCGCCCGGCGCTGGCCGAATTGGTGGGGGCCACTCCAGGCAGCCCCGAGTTTGTCGCGTGGACTGCCAAACTGTTCTATTTTCCCGCGGTGGCGGGCGGACTGTTCGGCTTGCTCGGCGGTTATCTGACCGACCGGCTAGGACGTCGGCGCGTGCTGACGTTCAGCATTCTGTTGTACGCCTTCTCGGCATTTGCGGCCGGGTACTCGACGACGATCGAGATGTTGCTGTTCTTCCGCTGCCTGGTGTTCATCGGCGTGTGTGTCGAGTTTGTCGCCGCGGTGGCCTGGCTGGCCGAATTGTTCCCCAACCCGCACCAGCGCGAATCGGTGCTCGGTTATACGCAAGCCTTTTCGTCCATCGGCGGCTTGCTGGTGGCGCTGGCCAACGGGATTGCCGTGGCCTGGTCGACGGGCGCGCCGGCGGAACTGATGTTTGGGCTCTCGCTGCCGGGCTGGCAGTTGCCGTCGATCGATTTGCCGAGTTGGCTGAACTTCTTCGGCGGCGAAATTGCCAATCATCACGCCCCGTGGCGTTACACGCTGATGTCGGGCGTGATTCCGGCGTTGCCACTGTTGATCATTCGACCGTTCTTGCCTGAGTCGCCGGCCTGGCAGGCCAAGAAGGAAGCCGGCACGCTCAAGCGTCCGAGCATTGGTGAGTTGTTCTCGCCGGCGCTGCGTCGCACGACGCTGATTACCACGTTGATGTTCGCGTGCAGCTTCGGCGCGGCATTCGGCGCCATCCAGCAAATCCCGCAGATTGCCCCAGGTTTGCCCGAGGTAAAGCAAGCCGTCGCCGACAAGCTGAGCAAAGAACTCTCGGACAAGGCGAAGGCGGCGATCACGGCCGAGATGGAAGCGGCCGGCAAGTCGAAGGAAGACATTCAAAAGCGATTGGGCATCGAAACCCGCAAGATCGCCGGCCCGATCGAGCAAGCCAACGCCTCGCACGTGACCAAGGTGCAGGAATTCGGCGGGATGCTCGGCCGCATTGCCCTGGCGGTGCTGGCCATGATGATCGTCAGCCGACGGACGCTGCTGCGCATCTTTCTGGTCCCTGGCCTGGTGGCCATGCCGCTGATCTTCGCCTGGTGCGGAACGGCCGGTTTGCGCCCGCTGGAGATTGGCATCTTTGTCGCAGGTTTCTTTACCGTGGCGCAATTCAGTTTCTGGGGCAACTACTTGCCGCTGGTCTATCCGGTTCACCTGCGCGGCACCGGCGAAAGCTTTGCCGCGAACATCGGTGGCCGCTTGATTGGCACGATGTTCTTTGGCGTCACGCAGTACTTGGCAACCTATGTACCCGGCGATTCGACGCCGACCAAGGTGGCTTACACGGCCGCTGGCGTGGCATTCGCCCTGTACCTGATCAACTTCATCGCCAGCTTCTTCTTGCCTGAACCAAAGCCGGAAGCATTGCTTGAAAACTAGATTGCTGGAAAACGTCGCCGCTGTTAAATCGGTTCGCCTCGCCTCGCCTCGCTCGCTCACCGCACCTCGGCCCGGAAGGGAACTTGAATCATGGCCAATACCCTGGAACGCGAAACCACCGCGGCCGCCTCGAAGCACGATGCGGCCCAGCACGGCGACCCAGGTGGCCCAGGCCACAACGAAAAGGGAAAGTGGCTGGCGCTGGCGGCGGCCCTGTTGGGCTGGATGTTCGACGGCGCCGAGATGGGGGTCTTTTCGCTAGTCGGGCGTCCGGCGGTCAAGGATCTGATGCCTGGCTCGACCGAAGGAGAAGTCGGCCTCTGGTTCAACGTGATCATGGCGGGCTTTCTGGTCGGCGCGGCCACCGGGGGCGTGCTGTTCGGCTGGCTCGGCGACCGGATCGGGCGCGTGCGAGCTATGACGATCAGCGTGCTGGTCTATGCCTTGTTCACCGGCGCGTGCGGCCTGGCCGGACAAGCCTGGCAAGTCGGCGTGCTGCGGTTTATCGCGGCGCTCGGCATGGGGGGGGAATGGTCGCTGGGCGTGGCGCTGGTGATGGAGATTTGGCCCAACAAGTCACGCGCCTTCATGGCCGGACTGATCGGGGCGGCAGCCAACGTCGGCTATATGGCCGTCGGCTTTATTGGCATGGGTTTGCTGAACGTGATCGCCAGTCTGGAGAACGGCCTGAAAGCGATTCATTTGCCTGAAGATTGGGTGACAATGCTCGTCGCCAACAGCGGCTGGCGCGTCATGATGCTCATGGGCACCGTGCCGGCGCTGTTGACGTTCCTGATTCGGATGTTCGTTCCCGAGTCCGAGAAGTGGGAACACGAAAACGAAAAGGGGACGACCAACAATTGGGCCACGCAAGACCTGATCACCGTGCTCGTCGGCATTCTGGGACCGGTACTGATCGTCTATATCTGGGCCTTTGATAGCACCCGGGGCATCGAGCATGGCATGGCGCTGCGGATCGTCGCCACGCTGGTCGGGCTGGCGATTGCTGTGGTCGGCTACACCTATCCGGTGGTGCAATACTTCCGCCGACAAGAAGCGATGCACCCCGAGCGCGAAAGCACGCGGCGTTTGACCCTGGGCCGGATGATGCTCGGGGCCTGCCTGAGCGGTGTCGCGCTGCTGGGCACCTGGGGCTCGACGCAACAGGCTCCGTCGTGGGTCGACAAAACCACCGAAGCCAAATGGCAAGCCGACAAGGCGGAACTCGTCGCCGCCGGCAAAGCCGACGAAGCAGCGAAACTCGAACGCCCCAAGGCCAAGGAACACACGCTGGTCTGGTTGTCGGTCGGCGCGATTATCGGCACGATTCTAGCGGCGCTGGCTGGCGACTGGCTGGGACGGCGGCTGTCATACTTCCTGTTGTGCGTCGCCTCGCTCGCCTCGGCCTGGTACTTGTTCCTGGGCACCGATGGCTATGGCACGCCATTTTTATTCTGGACCTTTGTGGCCGGCGCGTGTACGGCGTCGTTCTATGGCTGGCTGCCCCTCTATTTGCCGGAACTGTTCCGCACCAACGTGCGGGCCACCGGCCAAGGGTTCAGCTTCAACTTTGGCCGCATTTTGGCGGCGATCGGCGTATTGCAGGTCGGCAACCTGCTGAAGCTGTTCGATAAGGATGTGATCGTAGGCGGCTGGACCATTCCACACGGCCACCCGCTGGCCTGCTCGGTAATCTGCCTGGTGTACCTCGTCGGCATGGTCATTATCTGGTTCGCTCCCGAGACCCGCGGCAAGCCGCTGCCGGAATAAAATCCCGTTCGAATGCCAACCAAATGAATCTGCCAATCTCTTGTCACTCGTACATCGTCATACCGATTGATTGCTTGGCGATTGCAATTCAGTAGGGCTCACACGCATTCTCGTCTGAAGTAGCGCGCTTCCTATTGCGCTTTCCCATGCCACCCATCATGCGATGGCAACATTCCATTTCTGGGAAGTTGCGATGGACGTGCGGTCTCATTTGCTGGTGGGGAAGCTTGAGCGTTTGGAGCGCGCGGAGAAAGATGCGGCTCGTTCTAAGCGTTTGCGAATCATTATCCTGGCGATTAACGGCTTCACAGCGCCGGCCGTGGCGATGTCGGTCGGCCTCTCGCGACGCATCTGCCAGCGTGGGCTCGCCCGCTATAACGAGTTGGGGCTGACAGGCTTAGACGACCGCCGAGGTCACGCACCGCAATCGCCGCTCACGCCAGAACAAGAGGTGCTCGTTCGACAACGGATCGAAGCCGGTTCGCAGCCCGAGGATCAAATCTGCTCCTTGCGAGGCGTTGATTTTCAGCCGATTCGGGCGAGCGAGTTCGGCGTGCTGCGGTCGCTGCCCGGCGTCTACCATTTGCTGCGCCGCTTAGGTGACTCATACTTGCGGCCACGACCACGTCATCGCCGGGCGACTCCGCAGGCGCGGGAAGAGTTTAAGAGTTCGCTACCAGCACGCTTGCAGACCCTTCGCGAGGCCCATCCCGGGAGGCGACTGCGCGCCTACTTTCAGGACGAATCACGCCTCGGGCAACAAGGCACGACGACTAATCTGTGGCCGCGACGCGGCTCGCGGCCGACGGCCGTGCGGCAGACCGAGGATCAATAGTTGTGGGTGCTCGGCGTCGTGTGTCCGGAAACGGGCCAGGTCGAAGGGCTCCTCAGCCCGCAGTTGAATACCAAGGTCGTGAACCTGTTCTTGGAGCAGCTCTCGGCGACGCTGGCACTGGACGAACAGGCCGTGATGATCTGGGACGTCGCGGGATTTCACACCAGCGCGAAGCTGCGGACGCCCGCCAACATCAGCTTGATTCGCCTGCCGCCCTACAGCCCCGAACTCAATCTCATCGAGAACTTGTGGCACGATCTCAAGAGCCACTTCTGGGCGAACCAAGCCTATGCCGACGACGAAGCCTTGAAACAGGCCGCCATCGACGCTCGGTAAACAGCAGTCCTCAACGGCGGCCTCATGAAAACCGTCCGTGCCGCCCTCTACGGGAATCGCGCTACTTCAAATGAGAATGCGTATCATACTGCCGATAACGCTGCTTGATCCAGCGATCGAACTCGGCTTCGGCCAGCAACTGATTCAGCTTTTGATAAAACGGGTGACCGGCCGATTTCGGCAGTTCCGCCGCCAAAATGAATAACGCCTCCTGCCGCTGCTTGCGCTTGCCCATCGCTTCACCTCCCTGGACTCACCAGCCCCTTTCGAACCACCCTGCGATGATAGCGCCACGGCGGATTATTTCAACAGGCTGGTAGGGGACAGGCATTCGCAATAGCTAAACAATCGTCTGCGTCGGTCGCATCGAGGCGGCGGAGCGCAGGTGGAACTGTACGGCGGCGCGGGCCGTGGCCGCGTCCCCCGAGCGCAGCGCCTGCACAATGGCCAAGTGCTCGCCGTACGATTGCTCGAGCGTTTCCGGACGTTCGGGCGCCGCCAGGTACGACAGCCGCTTGAAGCTCCAGCACTTGCGAATCGCCTCCCCCAGCGCGTAGTTGCCACAGTGCTGGGCGATGGCCAGGTGCAAGGCAAAGTCGAATTCCTGGGCCACTTTCTTCCAATCGCCGCGGCGCCGCGGCCGGGCCGCCTGGGCCAGTCGCTCAAGCTCAACCAGGGCCTCGGCCGGAACATTACCGGCGGCAAGGGCGGCCGCGTGGGGTTCGAGCAATTCACGCATCTGATGGATTTCGACCAGCCACTTCTCGGCCCCCGGCCGCACCACGGCCCGGTAATTGAGCCGCTGGGTGACGATACCGTCGGCGGCCAGTCGCTGCAGCGCCTGGACCACCGGGGTCCGGCTGACGTTCAAATCGCGGGCCAATTGCGTGCTTTTCAGTGTGGTTCCGCCGGTCAGCTCGCCACGGACAATTTGCAGCAACAGAGCCTCGTAGACAGCATCGACCGCCGAAGCTGGCGTGGCGGTGCGGCGAGTTTTACGCTGCCTATTGACAGTCATTCTGTAAATCCCTAAAGTGAATTCACTTAGCACGCATCTGCGATGACAATTCGCATAAACACGCGAAATAACTTAACATCTGCCGGCCAATAACCGAATCCTACCTTGGAAAGTGAATTCACTATGGCGGCCTCCAACACTCCTGCGATTCCCCAGCATAATCTCCGCGTCGGCATGGTGGGCATGGGGATGATTTTTGACGAAACCTACCGCCCCCTGCTCGAACAATTGCACCAGCGGGCGATGTACGACCCGGCCTATGGCGTCTGTGGCGTGGAACTGGCCGCCGTGGCCAGCCGCACCGGCAAGCGGGCCGACGCCTACCGCCAGGCGGCCGGCGGAAAGATCGCCCCCTTTCGCAGCTTTCAGGAGCCGCGGGCCATCGAGCAACTGCTCGGTCACGGAGTCGATCTGGTCTTCGTCGCCACTCCCGACAATCGACATTTCGAATCTGCCAAGGCTGCCTTGCTGGCCGGCAAGCATGTGTTTATTGAAAAGCCGTCGGTCCTCTCGCTCGTCGAACTCGACGAGTTGGAACGGCTGGCCGTCGAGCAGGGTGTGCTGGCCAAGGTGGTCTATCATAAGCTGCTCGATCCCGATCACAAGAAGCTTCGCACCCTGGTTGCCGATGGCGATCTGCGCCACGTCAACAACGGCTATTGCTCGCTGCTGGAGCCCAAGTCGATCTCCGGCGGACAATTCGCCGAGTGGATCCAGGGACGCAACCCGGGCACCTATGTGGCGGTGCATTACATTAAATTGATCGATTTCACCTTCGGCGGCCGGCTGAAGAGTGTCTCGTGTACCGGCCAGCGCGGACTGGTGGGCCCGGCCGATGGCCCGACCTGGGACTCGACCCAACTACGGCTGATCTATCAATATCCCGACCGGCGCGAAGCCGCCTTTGACATTCACACCAGTTGGGTCACCCCCGACAATTTCCCCGGCTATGTCGAGCAGGAAGTGCAGTTCCGCTTTGACAATGGCGTCTGGAACGGCCACAGCCGCAAGCGCGGCGTCGAGTTGACCATCGAAGATCAAACTCCGTTGAAGCGGAAGAATACGATCAACAACCATTACAACGGCACGTTCCAAGAGCCTTGGGGCGAACGCTCACAGCGCGGCTATGGCGTGGAAGTGATCGGCCGCTTTGTTCATGAGGTGGCGACCGTTGAGTTTGGCGGGTCGGCTGCTGGACGCGACACGCGCTTGGCCGCCGCGCGCGGCTTGGCTTATAACGATGTGGCTCACGACCGCCAGACTGTCGCAGCCGTGCAGGCCATGGAAGCGATCCTGGCCGAACACGCCGCGGGTCGTCCGAACTGCGTGGTCGAAGTCGATCATCCGGCCGGCGGTCTCGTGATGTGGAAGCCCGGCAGTCGCGAGCCGGAACTGCTGTACGCGGGCCGTGTGAATCGAAACTAAAGCTTCAATTCAAATGTCAGTTGTCAGTAATCCGTTGTCTGTTGCGGGAAGGCAATCGGCAATGATAGTGGATCACGCAGTGCAATTGACGACGGACAACGGACAACTGACTACTGACAACTGACCCTCATCGCAAATAAGGAAACCCCACCATGGCCGTTGCTGACCGACAGGTGACTGCTCCAATCGAACACCCGGGCGAAGAACGCTCCAACGAAGTTCGCCGCCGGCTTAGCGAATGCGAGCCGCGCAGCCTGCGGACGTTCACGCCCAGCATGGCGGTCGTCGCGCGCAGCCAGGGTTCATATCATTGGACGCCCGAAGGCCGCAAGCTGGCCGATTTCACCTCGGGCGTGCTGGTGGCCAACCTGGGGCACAATCCACCCCGCTGGTGGCAGCGCGTGCTCACGTATTTGGGTGCCAACCTGCAAGCCAAGGAGCCGTTCGCCACGGCCGTGACCTTAAATGCATATAATGCATGTACCGAGGTCGAGATGCAAGCCTGTCAGCGGTTGCTCGACACTTTGCGCGCCGAACCGGGAGGCGCGCGTTGCGAACAAGTGTTGTGGGCCGCCAGCGGCAGCGAAGCGATTCAGAAGGCGCTCTGGACCGCCATGGCCCGCCGCCCGGGCGCCGACATCATCCTGGCCACGCGGTTCGGCTTTCACGGCAAGAAGGGGCTGGCCAACGCCGTGACCGGCACCGAGCAAGATCCCGAGCGTGACCCGCGCGTCAAGTTCATCAGCTTCCCCCGCGAAGAATGCCAGAATCTCGAAGCTCGGCAGAAGCAGCTTGATTTGCGCAAGTATCGCGCCGAACTCGACGCGCTGTGGAAGGAACATGGCAATAAGATTTGCTGCCTGATCACCGAGCCGTATCTGGGCGGCGGCGGTTCTTACCATCCTCAGCCCGCCTACACCCAGATGCTGCAACAGTTCTGCCGCGAGCACGACATCATCTTCATCTTTGACGAAGTGCAATCCAACTTCGGCCGCACCGGCTCGCTGTTCGCCTTTACCGACTACGGCATCGAGCCGGACATCGTGGTCTTGGGCAAGGGGCTGGGCAACGGCGTCCCGGTCAGCGCCGCGGTTGGCCGGGCTGATCTGTTCGACGCCTTGAACTATGGCCAAGGTTCCGACACGTGGAGCGCCAACCCGCTGGCCAGCGCCGCCGTCCTGGCGACGCTCGACGAGTTCGCCTCGGGGGAAGTTCTGGCCGGCGCGCGCGAACTGTCTGCCGTCCTTCGCGCGGGACTGACCAAGCTCACCCAGACCGGCGCCGTGGCCCACGTGCGTGGCGAAGGAATGGTGTGGGGCATCGAGTGCCAGGCCGTCGGCTCGATGTCCGCCGGTGAAGTGGCGCGGGCCTGCGTGGCCGCCTGCTACCTGGGCGACGCGCAAGGTCGGGCGATCCACCTGCTTGGCCCCTTGGCCGACAAGGTGATTCGCGTGAGCCCGCCGCTAGTCATGCCGTTGGCCGAAGCCCGCGAGTACCTGGAAGTGTTGTACGAACGCTTCGCCGAAGTCGCTCGCCAAGCGCGCTAGGCAAAACTAGCCACGGAGGCACTGAGACACAGAGGACGGCACGGAGAAGACAAGAGGGATCAAAGTCTCAATGACCAAGTACCAATGTCCAAGGCCTTGCAGCAATCGTGCATGGCATTTCATTGGTCATTGGTACTTAAGTTTTCCCGCAATTCTGATTCGACTCAGTGCCTCCGTGGCTTGTATTCTTACGCCGCAGAATCCAGGTAAGGATCGAGGCCGAGTTCGCGTTGGGCCGCGGCGCGCTCGCGGTCGACGTACATCAGCACGCGGCGCTGCCGATAGCGGCGGCGCTCGATGGCTTGCTGGGCACGGCTGAACCAGACGGCCTGATCGTCGCGGAGCCCGCCACTGATCGCGCCCATTTCGCGCAACAACTCGGCCCGCTGTGCCGGCAGGCCCGTGGTCAATAGCTCGTCGTCCAGCGCCATCAACTGCCGGAAACTCCCCGGATCCCCTTGGCGACCACAGCGGCCGATCAATTGCCGATCGATGCGGGCCGAATCGTGCATCTCGGTACAGATGACGTGAATGCCCCCGAGTTCCGCCACACCCGGCCCCAGGCGAATGTCCGTGCCGCGCCCGGCCATGTTGGTGGCCACCGTCACCGCGCCGCGCTGGCCGGCGGCCGCCACGATCTCGGCTTCGTTGGCGATGTTCCGGGCGTTGAGGACCGTATGGGCAATGCCAGCCGCGCGTAGCAGCTCGGACACCAGTTCCGACTTGTCGATCGAGCGCGTGCCGATCAGCACTGGGCGCCCCTGGGCATGCAGCGCGGCCGTTTCCGCGACGACCGCCTGCCAGCGCACGTCGGACGTGCCAAACACCGCTTGCGGCCACTCGGCGCGAATGGGTGGGTGATTCGTTGGAATTGGAGCCACGTGCAAATGGAACACACGGCGCATTTCCCGTTCCGAGCCGCTGGCCGTGCCAGTCATGCCGGCCAGGTGCGGATAGCGGAGAAAGAACTCCTGCAACGTGATTCGCGCCGCCTGGCCGGTCGCC
Source organism: Planctomycetota bacterium (assembly GCA_018242585.1). Lineage (NCBI taxonomy): Bacteria > Pseudomonadati > Planctomycetota > Planctomycetota bacterium. The sequence continues at coordinate 23,724 of JAFEBQ010000042.1, read as the reverse complement.
ACGGTGACGCGAACACCTGCCTGGGCCTCGACCGCCTGGTGAATGCCGTCGCGCCACTGGCGTCCGGCGGCGATGCGGCCGGTGAACTCGTCGACGATTTCAATCGCCCCGTCGCGCACGACAAAGTGCCGGTCGCGGATAAAATCACGCCGCACGCGAATCGCGCGTTCGATGAATTCGTACAGCGTGAGCATCCCCTGGTTGCCGACCGCCACGGGGCGTGGCAATTGCCGGGCCAGGCGTCGGCCGGCCTGAGTCAGTTCGACGTGCTGTCGACGCGCGTCGTAGACGTAATGCGTTTCCTCAGCAAATCGTTCGGCGGCTTGCGCGGCCCATTGATACGTGGCGATGGTCGCCTGCTGCCCCTCGCCCGGCGGCACGGCGATCACCAGCGGCGTGACCGCATCGTCCAGCAGCACGCTGTCCGCTTCGTCGACCAGCATGAAATGCGGCTCGCGCTGGACCGGTTGCTCATGGCCGCGGTGGCGCGAAATGCCGCGCAGCGTGTCGAGCAGGTTCACACCTTGCTCCGCGCGATGGCGCAGCAAGAGTCGATCGCGCAGAAAGTCGAAACCAAATTCCTTAGCCGTGCCGTAGGTAATGTCACAGGCATACGCGGCCTGGCGCTCGCGGGGGCCCATCTCGGTCTCAATCACGCCGACCGTCAAGCCGAGCAATTCGTAAATCGGTCGCATCCACTCGGCGTCGCGCCGCGCCAGGTAATCGTTCACCGTGGCCAACAGCGCCCCTTGCCCCGAGAGTGCGTAGAGATACAGCGGCAGCGTCGCGGTCAGCGTCTTGCCTTCGCCGGTTTGCATCTCGGCGATCGAGCGCTGGCACATGGCCATGCCGCCCAGCAGTTGCACATCGAAATGCCGCATCTGCCGAGTCCGCCGCGCGCTCTCTCGTACCAGGGCGAACGCTTCTTCGAGCAGCGCATCGAGCGGCTCGCGACAGCGGGCCCGATAGCCGAGCGCGAGGCTCCTACGCCGTAGCTCGTGATCCGCGGCGGTGGCTAGTTCGGCTTCCCGGGCGGCAATCCGTGGCAAACGTGACTCGGCCCGGCGCAAGTTCCAGGATGCGCCGCGCCAGCCCCAGCCGGCCAGGCCGCCCAATCGTGTGGCCGAGAACAAGCTCATGGCGCGCCCGGCTTAGCGCAAGGTGGGATCGGTTGGATCGACGCGGCGCGTCGTCATCGGAACAGCCCCCGTGCCCGTAGCGCTCGAACCGCTCGTCGCGGTGTAGGGAACCGCACTGCTCCCCGGGGGCGCGGCAGTCGCGGGGTTGAACGTGGCGCTACCTGCGCCAGGTGGTGCGCTCGCACTGGCCGTGTCGGCGCCGGGTACGTAAGGCGGCGCCGAAGAGGCGGCCGGCGAACTGGGCGAATAAGCGGGGGCCGATGACGCGACCGAGGTCGCTGCCCCGACTGGTTGCGGCGCGCTGATTGGTTGACGCCACCGACTGGCGGCGGGCGGCCGTGTGTTGGCGGCCTGGCGGTTGTAATAGCTGGCCGGTGGCGGAGTGCCCGGCGCGCTGCCGGTGGTCGGGTAGGGTGCGCCCGTGTTGGGATAAACCGGCTGGGCCGCGGCGGGCGTGCCCGTGGTTGGATAACTGGCCGGTGTCGCCGTCGACGGTGGATAACCTCCCGGCGGCGTGAATGCGTTGGCGGGCTGCGCCGCGGCGGTCGTCGGCGTGGCGGTTACGCTCACAGCCGTCGCTCCGGCCGGAACGCCTGAGGTCGGCGAACCGTAGTAGCCCGCCGTGCCGCTAGGCGTGGCCGCGCCGGTCGGCGGCGGCGGAATGGTCGAGCGACCCAGGAACGGATCGAGCACCGGTTTTTGCGTGTGCTGACAGCCCAAGGCGGTCAACAGTGCGAGCGCAAGCCAGCCGAAACGCATGCCAGGACTCCCTTCCCGGACGGTAGATACAGATTGGTCCGGCCAGAGAGTACCCCAATCGCCGCCCCGGTCCCAGGGCAAAATGCGTGCTAGCAGCGGTGCCCCGACACCTGTTACGGCGAGGGGAGCGGACGGATGCGCGGGGCTGGCGCGGCATCAACCACGTACGGGTTCTTGATGGTCAGCGGTTGCGGACGCGGGGCTTCCGGGGCGGGCGACGTTTCGACGTATGGGTTGTAGATCACCCTTGGCGAAACAGCAGCCGTGGCCTGGGGCGTCGGTGTGAACGCGGTATAAGCGAACGGGCTATAACCATAGGGCCGCGCCGTGGGATGCCCATAGTAAACCGGCGAATACTGTGAATAGAACGGCAGCCGCTCGTTAACCCAAGCGCCGTTGTACGCCGTGCCGTAGCCAAAGCCGGCATAGCCCCATTGAGCCTGGGCCGAATCGGCCGCAGCCACGGTAAACATGATCGCCAAGGTGGCGCCGAGCAGCAGCGTACGCAGGTTCATCGAATCGTCCTCGTTTTGGGCGGCCAATTGAGCAACTGGCCCATACCTTCTAGGCTAATCCGAATCAGAATCGTTACAACCAGCACCCGCGTGAATGAGCGAATTGGCCTCGAAAAACCGCCCGATGGACACTGCCACCCTGACCGAAACCCTGAAGTCCGAAGCCACAGGGCTGGGGTTTTCGCTGGCCGGGGTCTGTCCGGCCGTCACGCCCGAGGGGGCCACTCGGCTGCGCGAATGGATCGACGCCGGCTATGCCGGGCAGATGCATTACTTCGCCTCGCGGCTCGAGGCCTACCGGCATCCCGACGGGGTGTTGGCCGGAGCGCGCAGTCTGGTGATGCTCGCGCTCGACTATCGGACCCTCGAACCGGTCGCGCCGCGGCCTGGCCAAGGGCGCGTCTCGCGTTACGCCTGGGGGGCCGATTACCACGAGGTGATCCATCGCCGGCTCGATCAGTTGGTCGCTCGGGTCGGGGAGCTTTGTCCCGAGGCTTCGGCCCGCGGCGTGGTCGACACGGCGCCGTTGCTCGAACGCGAGTTCGCCGAGTTGGCCGGCCTGGGCTGGGTGGGCAAGCACACGTTGCTGATCAACAAACTGCGTGGCAGTTGGTTCTTTCTAGCGGCGTTGATCTTGGACCGCGATTTGGTTTACGACTTGCCCCACGGTACGGACCATTGCGGCACGTGCCGGGCCTGTATCGACGCCTGCCCGACCCAGGCGATTGTCGAGCCCTATCTGCTCGACGGCCGGCGCTGCATCAGTTACTTGACGATCGAGCTGCGCGAGCCGATTCCCCGCGAGTTGCGCGCCGGCATGGGCGAATGGGCCTTTGGCTGCGATGTCTGCCAGGACGTTTGCCCGTGGAACGGGCGTGCGCCCGAGGCGACGACCGCTGAGTTCCAGCCGCGCAGCGAAATGAACCCGTTGAACCTGGCCGAGCTGTTCTGCTTGGACGAAGCGGCATTCCGTGCGCGGTTCAAGCAGACGCCCCTGTGGCGACCGCGGCGGCGCGGCATCCTGCGCAACGCGGCAATTGTGCTGGGGAATCAACGAAACGAGGCCGCAATCGACGCGCTGGCCCGTGGCCTCGCCGACGAGGAACCTTTGATTCGCGGAGCGTGCGCCTGGGCGCTCGGCCAGATCGGCACGCCGGTCGCAAAAGGGTTGCTTGCCGCGCGCCAAGCGATTGAAACGGACGTTCAAGTCAGTGAAGAGATCGCGCTGGCGCTCGCCGTTTAGCCGCAGGGCCATAGGCTCGCGCGCCGCGATTCACAAGCGGAAAATTGCCGCCAACGGCCGCTACCCTTGCTAGCGCAAGCCGTACGACCCGTGCCCCATGTGACGCAGCTTTCCTTCTTCGACCAGCGCCTCCCAAACCGCATTGGGATACTGGTTCGGCGGGATAATGCCGGCGATCGTCGACCGCTGACCACCGCTCATCGGTCCCACGCCAATCCGCGAATCGTTGTCCAATTGGGTCAGCTTGAGCCGTTTCTTAAAGGCTTTGAAGGCTGCTTTTAGCGTCTCGGGCGAAGGCTTTTCGGCCGAAGGGGCTGGGGCGGGGTTGGCGCTATCGGTCACAGTGAATCTCCTTCGAGGTGCGAATCCGTTTCAGTGTAACCGAAGTTGCGCGGCGTCCAGCTAAAAAAACGGCGACGACGTTCTGGGCGCTGCCCAGGTCTGGCCGGACGAACTAGAATGACCGTTGGAACACGTTTCTTCGATCCAGCGTGGGCATGCGTTTCATGCGATGGGTGACTTTAACCTGGGCGATTCCGTGGGCTCTGGCCAGCGCCGCGGCCCAGGAACCCGCCGCCGCGACGCCCGAGTCCCCTGCCGCGCCCTTGACCACCACGCGGCAGGTCCGCCTGTTAGATTCGCAATTGGCCGCCGAGGGACTGCCGGCGCGAGTGCAAGGGATTGTCACCCACGTTGACGCCGACGGGACGGTCTTCTTTCAAGCCGACGGGGCGGGGACTCACTTTCGCGTCCCAGACGCACGGTCAACGTACCACCCCGGCGATCGCGTTGACGTGACGGGAGTAACAACTCCCGGTCTGTACATTCCTGGCATTCGCCCGCAACATGTCGAGAAGCTGGGCACGGCCGAGATGCCGCCGCCGATCCCGGTAACCTACGACGATTTGGCGTCGGGGCGATTTCATTACACCTGGGTCGAGGTCGAAGGGCCGGGCCGCTCGCTGGCCGTGGCCGCCGACGAGACGAGCACGCTGCAACTGGGCGCGGGCGCGCGGCAGCTTGAAGTCCGCATTGAAGGACTGCCCCCCGAGGGGCTAGTGTTGGAAGATGCCCGGCTGCGCGTGCGCGGGCTGGCCGCAGGGGGGATCAACGACCGCCGGCAACTGGTCCAGCCCTATCTCAAGGCCAACAGCTTTCGCGATGTGCAGGTGCTCGAACCGGCGGCGGCCGAGCCGTTCTCGCAACCGGTCACCCCAGTCAAGCAACTGTTCACCTTCAATCCGACTGGGCAAACCAGCCGGCGCGTGAAGGTGGCGGGCGTGGTGACCATGCCTCGGCGCGGCGACACGTTCTTCATCCGCGACGAGAACGATTCCCTGGCGATTCGCGCTCCGCAAAGCGAGCCGTTCTCGGTGGGGGACCGGATCGAAGCGCTCGGCTTTCCCGAGATGGGAACCTTTCGGGCGGTGTTGGCTGACGCGACTTGTCGTCGCATGGGAACCGAAGCCTGGCCCGAGCCGCACCATGCCACGGCCACGACGCTGATGACCGGCAAGCACGAGGCCGATCTGGTGCAAGTCGAAGGCGTGTTGCTCGTCGAGCACAATACGCCCGATGGTGACGTGCTCACCCTACAAGCGAATCAACATGTATTTCGCGTCCACTGTCCCAATCGGCACAGCGAGTTCCCGCTGGGTAGCCGACTGTCGGTCGTGGGCATTTGTCGCGTGATTGGTTCGTTCGAGCGCGGCTACAGCGCCAAGCCCACCGCAGTCGAGGTCTGGACCCGATCGGCGGACGACTTGCGGCTGTTGTCACAACCCTCTTGGTGGACGACCGAGCGGTTGGCGATTCTGCTGGCGATTGTCGCGGCGGCGATGATGTTGTCGCTGTTCTGGGTGGCTTTATTGCGCCAGCAGGTGCGAGTGCAGATGGCGATCATCCAGGAACAACTCGCACGCGAAGCCGTCCGCGACGAACGCCAGCGCATTGCCCGCGAGGTGCATGACACACTTGAGCAGGAGTTGGTCGGCCTGTCATTACGACTCGACGCGGCCGCCAGCGTGGCCGACGCATCGCAGGCCCCGGTGCTGGAAACGATGCGCCGGCTGGCGGGCCGTGTCCATGGCGAAGTGCGGAACCTGGTGTGGGATCTGCGCGACACCGATCAAACGTCGCGAACGCTCGATGAACAAGTGGCGCAAGTGGTCGAAAATTTGCGGCAAACGACAGGCATTGAGTTCCGCGTGGCTACGGCCGGCGAGCGGTGGACGCTGGAACCGCTGACGCAACATAATGTGCTGCGAATCGTGCAAGAAGCGGTGACCAACGCGCTCAAGCATGCCGCGCCGCGGTGCGTGGATATTTCACTGGACTACACTTCGCAGGCGTTGTCGGTCAGCGTGCGCGACGACGGCCGCGGGTTTGACACACTCGGGCCCGATGTGTCAAAACCGGGGCACTTCGGCCTGGTGGGGATGCAAGAGCGGGCTCGCAAGGCCGGAGGGACGCTATTTGTGGAGAGCGCTTCGGAACGGGGCACGACGATCAAGCTGATGATTCCGCGAAATGGTCACACATAACGCCGTCACGCGGCGCGCGCTAGCCTTCTCCCCTTGCGGGAGAAGGTGGCCCGAAGGGCCG